>DATNOY010000981.1:0-2440 GCA_036703495.1 Coleofasciculaceae cyanobacterium | reverse complement strand
TGTACCGATCGCTTCAACTGGGTTAAAGCATCAGGCGGATTTGTCTGAACGGGAAATGCTTGCTGGACGGTAGATGGCTGGGGATTCTGTTTCGCGGTTGATCGCTGGGTAAATTGCTGTAATGCTTTCTGCTGGACGGGGGCTATATCTTCCTCCCTCAACCCCAAAATCTTCTGCAAATCTTGTAAAACTTGCAGTGTTTCCTGAGTTAAGGGATATTCCTGTTCCAATTCGGCAGTAAAGGCTTCTTGATAGTGCTGCAAGTTTTGCAAGCGCTGACGAAAGGGTTGCAGCACCAGATCTTCAATTTCGGCTGCCTCTGGTTTCGAGAGTCCAAGGCGATCGCGCAGGGCATCCAACATGCTGCGTCTTGCGGGCGAAATTTTGCCTTCAATAAAATATCCTTCAGCTTTTTTGCGATATTTCAGCTTTGGATCAGCAACTTGGGCATTGGCAAAGACAATGTCAAACCCTGCGTCTTTCAAGACAATAATTTTAGGATTCATCGCGGGTGCGGCTTCTTGCACCTTGCGAGTGGCATAGTCATGCAGTTCGCGCACCGAAACCTGCCCATCGTTGTCTAAATCAGCCGCTCCGGTTTCAATGCCTTCCACCAGATAGCGGGTATAGATTGAAAGTTCTGCCCCCGATTGCTCAAAGGAATAATGTGCTGAACTAGAGGACGCAAGTACGACTCGTCCTTCTGCACCTAGCTGAGTTCTCAAATCGACAGCCCCATCATCTTTGGGCAGATCTGCACCAAACGCCCTGCTAAAGCAGCAGTCTAAGATCACCACCTGTCGTCGCGATCGACAATCTGCCATCATTTCCTGAACAAAGCGGGCAGGCACAGCGGTCGAGCGAATCAGTTCTCCTTTGGGCGTTTTTTGGGTAATACGAGTGGCAAAATGCAGGTTGCCTCGCTCGTCTTTGATCCCATGTCCTGAAAAAAACAGCAGCACCAGATCGTCTTTGGTGCGATCGCGATAGAGCGATTCGATCGCCCCCTGCAACTGCATCGGGTCAGGGTCAATCAGCGGCACCGCTTCCGCAAAGCCGCCCATGTCTGGATTCAGCAGAATTCGCTGCATGGCCACCACATCTTTGGGAGCGCTGATCAGCGGTTTGATATCTGTGGGATGCTCATAGTTGCCAACCCCTACTAACAGTGCTACCTTCTTGGCCATGTCCCCAACTGCCTCTGTAAAAGCGCTTGCCGCCCGAGTCGCTGCCCCCAAGTCCCTTTCAAGTTATTTTTAGCACAGTAGACTTTTATACAATGCGCAACTTTCTTAATATTAAAACCCTCAATTTATCGTGGGGCGGGCATCTTGCCTGCCCAGTCTGGACGGGCGAGACGCCCATCCCACAAAACCTTTAGATCAAGTTGCACATCACGTACTTTTTTTAAATTTTACTGATGAATTACTATTTCTCGGAGATATTGTGACCAGCTACCAATTTCCCGATCGCTTCCAGTGGGGAACCGCAACCGCCGCTTACCAGATTGAAGGTGCAGTAGCAGCCGATGGCCGCAAGCCTAGCGTTTGGGATACCTTTAGCGCTACCCCCGGCCGGGTACTGAATGGGGATACCGGAGCGATCGCCTGCGATCACTACCATCGGTATCCAGAAGATATCAAGCTGATGGCTGAGTTGGGTATCAAACATTATCGCTTTAGCATCGCCTGGTCGCGGATTATTCCCGACGGTCGCGGCAGCGTCAACGAAGCCGGCGTCGATTTCTACCGACGGTTGGTAGATGACCTGTTGGAACATGGCATTACTCCGCATGCGACGCTGTTTCATTGGGATAGCCCCCAGGCGCTAGAGGATTTGTATGGCTCCTGGCTCAGCCGCCAGATGGCTCAGGATTTTGCCGATTATGTGACGGCAGTGGTGAGTCGGTTGGGCGATCGCATCACCCACTGGATGACGATCAATGAGATCACCTGTTTTACGCATTTGGGCTATGCCGTCGATAAAGACCCGGTACATGCCCCGGGCAGACGAGTCAGTAGTGAAAGTGAAGTGTGGCAAACCTGCCATCATGCGCTGCTGGCGCATGGCTTAGGCTGTCAGGCGATCCGGGCGGCTACCCCACAGCCTTGTTCGGTGGCCTTGGTGGATAACTTTGCGGTCACGGTGCCGATCGCCGAATCGCCCAAACACATTGCTGCTGCCCAAAAAGCCTTTGGCAACTTTGGCTTCAATGGCGGCATTTTGCTGCCTGCCTTAACCGGCAAATACCATCCCAGCTTTGATGCACCCAATGCGGCTGCGCCCCAAATTCAGGAAGGAGATCTAGAGATCATCCATCAGCCCCTGGATGCTTTGGGCTTCAATATTTACTGCGGTACCTATGTACGAGCTGCCGACAATGACGCAGGCTTTGAAGTAGTGAAATTTGCCAAAAATTATCCGCAGCTGCACATGCCCT
>DATNOY010000980.1:0-6120 GCA_036703495.1 Coleofasciculaceae cyanobacterium | reverse complement strand
GAGCAAATCGTTAAGCGCTACGGCAATAACCGCTCCTAACACGCCCAGTGTCGAGAAGCCAATCCAAATCCCAACTACCGTTATTCCTAGCCGGCAGAGGTTGCCAACGGTTGTATACTGCATCTTACCCAAAGCAGCAAGGGCAGGCTCGATGGTTGCGCATAAAATGCGAGGCCAAATGCCAAGCGCCAAGATCGGCAGCATCCAAGCGGCAGCGGCATATCGCTGGTCGTAGAGGATAGAGGTTGCAATATCTCCCCAAGACACTAGTACCACCATGATCACCGTCAAGGCATAGAGCAGATATTGCCGGCTGCGCAAGGCTTTTGCTCGAAGCTCTGCGCGCGGCAGCTCGGCTAATTTAGCCACCGCAGGCAGTACCACTCGCATCCCCAAAGCCACCGTCACCTGTCGAGGTACATCACTCAGCATCAGGGCTACTGTATAAATTCCTAAGAGCTGCAGAGAAAATAGTTTGCCGAGTAAAAGTCGGTCAATTTGCTCAGCTAAGAACATTAGCGATGTGGAAAAGAAAATCCAGCGACCCAGCGATAAAATTTCGCGAGCTGCATCTGGATTAAGCAAGAAACGGTTCGACTGTCCCGGAATAATCCAATAGCTCCAGATCAAGGTGGCAACTGCAGCAGAAAGATTACCAGCCACCAAGGCCCAAATGGAAGGATTCACGGCTGCCCAACTCAGCATGACGACAACCTGAACTACCTGAGCTGATAATTCCATCAGCGTCAGTTTTTTCACCCCCATATGCCGTTCCAGCGTGTAAAAAGCTGTGGAATTGAATCCAGCCAAAACAGTGATCAAGCCAGCAACGGGAATAATCGAAGCGAGTTCAGGCTTGCCATAAAGAGCCGCGACTTGGGGTGCTAAGAGCAAGCAGATTAGCCATAATCCCAGACCTCGCAACACCTGAATCGTCCAGGCTGTGTTCAAAAATTCTGGTTTGTCGCCATCTTTGTTTTGGACGACACTAATGCCAATGCCAACGTCTGAAAATAGCGTTAGTCCTGTAATGAAGATGTTGACGAGCGCCATTAACCCGAAAAACTCAGGAAACAGAAGACGGGTTAAGAATAAGTTGGAGCCAAATCGGATAATCTGACTGGCCCCATAGCCAACTACCGTCCAGAGCATTCCTCGGATGACAAGCTTTTTTAATGCAGTCGTCATAATTCTTCGGGCGGCAGAAAACCATTGTAAAAGTTCAGCATGTTATTACTCAATCACTGGAGCGAAACACGATCGCTCATTTGCTCAATCTACAATTGCGATGGAGAAAGACACGCATAAACAGGCTGGTGCTATTTCACCAGCCTGGGTGATTGTCTAAGCTACTGCTCCCTGATTTTCGAGACTACTGACTGAAAAAGCGAACTGTAAAATATAAATATTTCGCTAGACTCTCAGCTATAGTCCCATTAAAAACGACTACGGCAGATCAAATACTCTTCCTAAGATAGAGATCGACAGCTTAGGACGTACTTCATATCTGCCGCCAACTTTTTTGAGGGTTCGCTCTGCAAACCTTCCTGAAAGCTGAATAGCAGAAACAGAAAATTGCCCAATATTTCTACGATATTGATCCCTCTCTGTATCTTCTAGATCTTGATCCCGTCATGCAGTATGAGGAAGTATAGAGCTATACATAAAGCGCATAAAAGCTAGCTTTTCAATTGTTTGCTCAGATCAAATCCTCGATCGCCTGCTTTTCTGAGACTGTCACCTCAGTGTTGACAAATCGGCTGTGCAGGGGGCTATGTTTAGCGATCGCCATCTCCTGTCTAATCCTGGCTTGCCGTCGCTTGTTTCCCTGTCGCATCAAACGCTTATGTTTCAAACTACCCGTCGTCGTTTAGCGCTTTGGTATACGACTGTTACCGCAGTGTTGCTGCTTCTGTTTGCTAGCGGTTTTTATGGATATGTCCGGAACACGCTGGTCGAACGAATTGATGACACTTTGAATCATGTGGTGGAAGTGGTACAGCGATCGCTAGTCATTGAACCCGTGGCACCCAATCAAGTCGGGGACAGTGCGCAGCTTTTCCAGGTGAATTTAGAGGCTAGTTTTCGGAGCAATGCCGATGCTGTCGAAGATGATCATATTGATCTGGAATGGTTTAGTCCCGCCGGACAATTGCTCTGGTCTACCTTTTCTGAACCTTTAGAAGTGCCCCTACATCCCAGTGATGGAGAAACCGTATACACAGGATTAAGAAAATGGGGAGCGGCAGAAACAGCCAACTGGGTAGAAGCAGCGGGCGAGTTGCGACAGGTCACTCAACGCATTCAGATTGGAGAACAGGTCTTGGGATATCTGCGAGCCAGTCATCCGTGGTTTGAAGTGACCAAGCCCAGTCAGCAGCTGATCCGAGATTTAAGTTTGGGTACGGTGTTGACGGTGGGAGCAGTAGCAGCGATCGGTTGGTTTCTGTCAGGTTTGGCCATGGCTCCAGTCCGAGATTCTTACCAGCGCCTTAAACAGTTTACGGCAGATGCCTCCCACGAATTGCGGAACCCGATTGCAGTGATTCAGACTAATGTGCAGGTGGCCCTGGCTGATCCTGATCCACACTTGCAACAGGATCAGCTGAAGGTAATTGAGCGATTGACCCGCAGATTAGGCCGGTTAGTCGATGATCTACTGTTTCTAGCCCGACAAGACAGCAGCATCACCCCGTTGAAATGGGAAACCGTCTGTCTGGATGAATTAATTCAAGAAGTCGTGGAAGAGCAGCAGGCGATCGCCACTGAAAAACTTCTAGACTTATCGCTAACGTTGCCGAATGCCGTGGCCAAAGACCCCTCCTCTAGTGCGCTCATTTCTGCCGATCGCGATCAGCTAACTCGCCTGATGACGAATTTGATTAGCAATGCTGTGCAGTATACGCCAGCGGGTGGGCGAGTAGAGGTCAGTCTTCAACGGTTTAAACAGGCAGGAAATTTCTACTGTCAGGTGCAGGTCAAAGACACAGGAATCGGGATCTCGGCTGAGGCGTTGCCTCACTTGTTTGATCGCTTCTACCGGGTTGATCCAGCGCGGGTTTCTTCTAGCTCTCAACGAAAATCTCCCCTGGAATCCACAAGCCAACCCGACGCAGCCAAAGTTGAAACTTCACCAGGGTCAGGCTTGGGATTAGCGATCGCCAAAGTTATTGTAGAAAAGCATCAAGGGCAAATTCATGTAGATAGTGTTCCGGATCAGGGGAGTGTTTTTACCGTAACGTTGCCCTGTCATCGTTCGGATCTGGTCAAATCTGGGGTGTGAAAAAGGAGTAAACAAGACAGCATCTCCTCCAACTTCCTGGCTTTTCATCAGCAAATTTAGGATTGCCAGATTAATAAGGCAAGTTTCGAAAGATTCGCTAGTTGTGATTGACAGTCAATCAAGCGATCGCCAAATTGCATTCGGCAAAGCGACCATTGGTTCAGTCAGGAGACACAGATGACTGCCAAGGAGATGCAAAAATTTCTCCAGAAATTTGGGCAGAGAAATAGCTCTGTCACTCTAGCCGAGTCTACTGAACCTGGGGAAATAGAGCGTAACTGATCGACTGGTGTAGAACAAACCGAACCACAGGTGAGGTAATTTTTCATCCCTCTAAAGCACAAAAACTTAGAAAAATCGTTTAGACAAAAAGCAGGTTTTTCCATCTTCATCTCTCAGCGAACTCATGAGTCTGAAAGAGCACTGCTTTAAAGATGCGTAAAGATCCACCGTTAAGCGAAACGTTTCAACTTTAGAGGGTGAGTTACACAGGATATGAATCCCTTCATCATTATTTTTGCACACAGAGTAAAGTGGGCGGGCTGAGCTTCCTCAACAAAACTATAAAAATGTTTTGTAGCCTACATTGAAATCAACCGTTTCCTAATGCTTGATCTCAGGTTACAGTTCAGTTTTGAAGCCATCGAATAAATATAGATTGTGATGTTGCTGAAAGCGGCCATCCTCGTTTCTCTGAAAAGTGGATTGGGCAAATAATTATATTTAGAAACTCAAAGATTTTTTAGCTCAATAAGTTGCCTATCTATCGAAATTATGATATTCGTAGAATAAATAAAACAATAGTATGCACTTGGTGTCTCTTCTTGAGAATTTCTCTGGAAGCTGATAGTACCCTCTAGACTGATTGACTTGGGCAGTTGGAGTGGTTGGCAGGTTCACACAATCAAGTTGTCGGGCATGAGAACTTGGAATGAAAGTTAACCTTGCAGTTGTTGTTTTGAGGAGAGTAATTTATGGAGACTTTTGCTTATCTCCAGGTTGCTCAGGATTACGAAAATCCTGAAAGCAAAGAGCTAGTTTTTTTGAAAGATGGTTTGTCGATGTTTCGTTCCTTAAGCGGGATGAAGCTACCAAGTCAAACCCTCTTTATTTTATTAGGTGTGGCTTCTTCTGCCTTCATCTTGAATATTGCTAATGCTGCTCAAGCTGCTTTGTATCGCGGAGACAGTGGTCCTGATGTCACTTACCTCCAAAATTTGTTGAACAATAATGGTTACTCTGTGCCTGTAACGGGCTACTACGGCTCCCAAACGGAGAGCCAGGTGATCAACTATCAGTCTAACTACGGATTGGTGGCAGATGGAGTTGCGGGCAGCTCTACCCTTTCCGCTCTGGAAGGTGGCTTTGTTCCGGTTAGACCTGATGGCGGTAGCAGCAGCACACTTCGGTACGGCGATAGCGGCAGTGGTGTCACCAATCTCCAGTATTTGCTCAATGACAAGGGCTATTTCTCTGGCCCCTACACAGGCTATTTCGGTTCTTCAACCGAGCAGGCAGTGATCAACTTCCAATCTGCTGCGGGGCTAACGGCAGATGGCATTGCAGGTCCGGCAACGCTCTCAGCTCTACAGAACGGAGGCTTCGTTCCCATTAGCCCAGGTGGTGGCAGCAGCGGCGTCTACTATCCTGGCGATCAAGGCGAGGCTGTGAGCAACATTCAGCGCCTGCTGAATGATCAGGGCTATCCTGTTGCAGTGACCGGTTACTACGGTAGCGTCACCGAACAACAGGTGCGCAACTTCCAGTACGACAACTACTTAACGGCAGACGGTGTGGCAGGACCCTCAACCCTGGATGCACTGAATGGGGGGACTAACTTCCAACCTGTTCGTCCGGGCGGATCTGTTTTCCAACTAGGTGACAGCGGTGTTGGAGTTCGGAGCATTCAGCAGTTCCTGAGTTCCCGGGGTTACTATACTGGCTCCATAGATGGCGTCTTTGGCTATGGCACGTATGATGCTGTAGTGGCTTATCAGAGAGACATTGGCATATCTGCAGATGGCATCTGGGGCCCGCAAACAGGAGACGGTGTCGCTCTGGCGCGTTCGTAATACTTGAGGTGAAGCAGTAACTTACCTCAGTTTCTATGCCAGTTGTCCAGAAAAGTGGGTTAGGTTTCTGCTTCGCTCAAAAATTTCATTTGAATCTTTGAGCGTTAACTCCTTGGGTTGATGTTTCAGCGTTGCTGGGTTCGCGGTTGTGTAGAACTGCTGTGAAATGAGCAACGCTGACTTTACAGTTAGGAATTAATTTATGGAAACTTTTGCATATCTTCACCTGGCTCAGGATTACGAACAGCCTGAACTTAAGGAATTGGCTATTTTTCAAGCAGGTTCATATGGACTGGAAGGATGGGACAGCCTTCGGCTCTCTAGCTGGGGAGCGATCGCCCTGCTCACTTCTCTGAGCAGCGTCTGGGCAACCAGCCTAGCAGAAGTGGCTTCAGCAGCTGTGTATTACAACACAGTCGCTGCTTCACAGGGGGTCCTGATTCGTCCAGATGGCGATCGAATTGTCTCCGTCCAACCGGGCTGTCCAGTTATTCCTAACCCTTGTGGCGGCTTTACTCCCATTTATCCTGACACCAATTCGCCTGACTATCGCCCAATTCGCCCGCTACCCGATGCGGTTGATCCAGGCTACCGTCCGGTACGCCCAACAGCAGATGTGTTTCTGCGGCGGGGGGATGTGGGTTCAGATGTACGCTATGTTCAAGATCTGCTGCGATCGGCAGGTTACTTTAACGCGACTTCTACCGGCTTCTACGCTACGTTGACTGAAAGCGGTGTTAAGGCTTTCCAGCGGGATCAGGGGCT
>DATNOY010000979.1:0-5136 GCA_036703495.1 Coleofasciculaceae cyanobacterium | reverse complement strand
CCATTGATGTGGTGGCGGGCGATCCCTTTAACAGCCATCCTACTGACACTAGCTTAATGAGCGATGTGGTGAAGCAGCAGCTAGAGTCTGGCGAAACGCTAGAAACGGCACATAAAAAGGTGCCGATGATTGATCTGCCGCTGGGAGCCACTGAAGATCGGGTGTGCGGCACGATCGATATTGAAAAGGCGCTGTCGGAAGGCGTCAAGGCGTTTGAACCGGGGCTGCTGGCTCAGGCCAATCGGGGCATTCTCTATGTCGATGAGGTGAACCTGCTGGATGATCACCTGGTGGATGTGTTGCTCGATTCGGCAGCGTCTGGCTGGAATACGGTAGAACGCGAAGGGATTTCCATTCGCCACCCGGCTCGGTTTGTGCTGGTGGGGTCTGGCAACCCCGAAGAAGGAGAGCTGCGGCCGCAATTGCTCGATCGCTTTGGGCTACATGCCGAAATCCACACGGTGAAAGATCCGGCTCTACGGGTGGAAATTGTGGAACAGCGATCGGAATTTGACCAAGATCCAGAAGCCTTCTTAGAACGGTATCGTCCTCAGCAAGAAGAGCTGCAGCAGCGCTTGATTGATGCGCAGGAGCGCCTGAAATCGGTGACGATTGACCATGATCTAAAGGTCAAAATCTCGCAAGTCTGCTCTGAGCTAGATGTCGATGGTTTGCGGGGTGATATTGTCACTAACCGTACGGCTAAAGCCCTGACTGCTTTGGACGGACGGACGGAAGTCACGGTAGACGATATCAAGCGAGTGATGGTGATGGCATTGCGTCATCGGCTTCGCAAAGATCCCCTGGAGTCGATCGATTCTGGCTACAAGGTCGGCAAAGTGTTCAACCAGGTGTTTGGCTTGGCAGATGCTGCTCAAGAACCTGTGCAAAATGGCAAAAAGTAAGACTTTTGTCAAAGTTTTGAGTCGAGAGTGGCAAATTAGTACATATTGAGTACAGTTGATTTAACACTCAGAACTCGACACTACTTATGGAGAAACGCATCTTAGGAATTGATCCAGGGTTGGCCACCTTGGGCTTTGGTGCGGTACTCTGCCAGGCTTCGCAGGGTCGCGATCAGCCAGAAGCAGTTGCAACATTGGATTTTGGCGTGATTCAGACGCCTGCTCATACCCAAGTGGGCGATCGCCTTTGCATTATTCACGATGATCTGCATAGCCTGCTAGAGCAAGTGCAGCCCGATTTGGTGGCGATCGAGAAACTGTTTTTCTACAAGATGGGAAATACGATCGCTGTGGCCCAGGCGCGCGGGGTGGTGATGCTGGTGCTGGCTCAGTATCGGGTTCCCATCATTGAGTTTACTCCGGCTCAGGTGAAGCAAGCGCTGACGGGCTATGGCAATGCCGACAAAAAAGAAGTTCAGGAAGCCGTAGCGCGCGAGCTGAAGCTAGCCACCATTCCTCGACCTGATGATGCCGCAGACGGACTGGCGCTAGCGCTGGCGGCTTGGTTTCAGAGCTAATTGTTGCTGAATCTAATTTAATCTTGTTTGTGAAGTGTGCTACCTTACCTAGTCATTGGACTGGACTTCAGGAGCGTGCCTAATGGCTAAAGTACCGGAGGACAAAGAACGAGAAGAACGCATCACCATGGAAATTGTTGTGGATGCGTACGATGAAGAAGAGCGGGCGATGGGCTGGTATTACTATCTGCAAGATACGATGCAGTTTCCCTTCGATGCTATCTGGACGAGCAGCAGCAAAAAATCTGCTAAATCCAGCGTCAGAGAAGTAGAAGTGATTGGCATGTCAGATACCGATGACTGCCTGAGTGATATGCGGGTAGAAGTTGTGTACAACAATGAGACCTTTACAGCTCGGCTTTCTGAAATTCAACCCGTAGATCCTGATCCGGACACTGAGCAAGCCGTGGGCGATTGGCACTATTGGATTAGTCAGGGCTATCAGCTATAAGGCGATTTTCAGAAATTAAATGACCCGGTAGTGCGGGCATCTTGCCCGCGATCCTAGTAGACCTCGGCTTAAATCCAGCAATCGTTTGGAGTGTGGGCATCTTGCTCACGCGGGCAAAATGCCCGCACTACGGTAGCCCAATTCCCGCGATCCTAGGGAGACGCTCCATCCTAAGGAGATGCTCGATCTTAAGGAGACGCGAGCGAGACGTTTGTGCGACGCACCCGCTAAGCGAACGCACTCCAGGGAAATTCTGATGTGGAAATCTCCTAGGACTGTCAGCAGAAGGTTACAAGCAGGTGGACTGCACACTATGATGAGAATCATCCTTGAGTCCTCTCATCAGGGGCTGTTCCAGCAAATTAAGGCTGTTCCAGCAAATCAAGGCTGTTCCAGCAAATCAGGAGTAACGCATGACTGTCATTGCCGTCATTGACTACGACATGGGAAATCTGCACTCGGCTTGCAAAGGGCTAGAGAACGCAGGAGCCACAACTCAAATCACCGATTCGGCTAAAGATTTAGAACAAGCCGATGCTGTGGTGCTGCCCGGAGTCGGAGCCTTTGACCCTGCTATTCAGCATTTGCGATCGCGTGACTTGATTCAGCCCATTAAAGACATTATTGCTAGCGGCAAGCCATTTTTAGGGATCTGTCTAGGCTTGCAAATTTTGTTTGAAGGGAGTGAGGAAGGCACTGAACCGGGATTAGGCGTTGTGGCTGGTATGGTGCGCCACTTCCGTCCCGAACCTCAACTTACCATTCCCCACATGGGTTGGAACCAGCTGCAGTTCACGCAGCCCCACCTGCCTCTCTGGCAAAAGCTGCCCCATGATCCTTGGGTGTACTTCGTCCACTCCTACTATGCCGACCCCACTGATCCACAAATCAATGCTGCCACGATCACCCACGGCTCTCAGACGGTGACGGCAGCAATTGCTCAAAATAACCTGATGGCGATGCAATTCCATCCCGAAAAGTCTTCCGTTAGCGGGCTGCAAATCCTTTCTAACTTTGTGGCATTGGTGAACGATCGCCAGTTAGTCGGAGTCCGAGACTAAAGCAAAGAATCGGCAACATCCTGACTCCTTTCCTCTTTTGCTTTGCCCATGGCGCTTCGCATTCACGGCAACCGTCCACTCAAAACGTTACCTGGACTAGACACCCGCCCCACGCTGGCCCGGGTGCGGCAGGCCCTGTTCAACATCTGGCAAGGAGAAATTGAGGGCTGTCGTTGGCTCGATCTTTGTGCTGGCAGTGGAGCGATGGGTGCGGAAGCGCTGTGCCGAGGTGCAGCGCAGGTCACAGGCATTGAACAGTCGGGAGCCGCCTGCCGCGTAGTGCAGCAAAACTGGCAGCAGATGGCTGATGCTGAACAGCAGTTTCGGGTGATTCGGGGGGATGTGGTCAACAAGCTGCCTGGTTTGGCCGGACAGCAGTTTGACCGGATTTACTTCGATCCACCCTATGCTGGGGGGTTGTATGAGCCGGTGCTAGCGGCGATCGCCCATCACCACCTG
This sequence comes from Coleofasciculaceae cyanobacterium, assembly GCA_036703495.1. Classification (GTDB taxonomy): domain Bacteria; phylum Cyanobacteriota; class Cyanobacteriia; order Elainellales; family Elainellaceae; genus Drouetiella. The sequence continues at coordinate 1,682 of DATNOY010000979.1, read as the reverse complement.
CTGTCTCCAGCGGGTGAACTGGCGGCCGAGCATAGCCCTAACCAGACCTTACCCGATGCGATCGGCGGATTGACGATCATCCGTCGCAAAGTTTACGGCAATACGGCGCTGACGTTTTACCAAACGGACTCGCAAACTTGCCCATAATCTCACTCGATTCTTGTATGGCAGTCCTCACCTGAGTGCGTAGCACCATATTTTTGAGTGCGTAGCACTATATTTTAGGGTGGTGTTTCAAATATGTTGTTGATTTTTAGCGGGCGCTGCAGCTGCCAAAAACAAGCAGTCTAGAGCATTACTGCATCTAAAAAACGTGAGTTTAGTAAAACCCAAAACCCAATTTTTGAAAGCGCAGCACCGCCGCGCTTTCAAAAATTAAAAACTCGGTTTCAATTAATTCGTGATCCTTAGGAAGCATCGCCCTATCGTTAGAAACTCAGAGTCGATCGCCATGAACCCAACCTTATTTCATCTTGCGTTTCCAGTCACCGATATTGCTCAAGCCAAAGCCTATTATGCCGATGGATTAGGCTGCCAAGTGGGTCGAGAAAACAATAGCTCTGTGATCTTAAATTTGTATGGTCATCAGCTGGTAGCGCATCTTAGCCATGAACCGTTGACTCCCCAACAGGGAATTTATCCTCGCCATTTTGGACTCATCTTTACGGCAGAAGCAGATTGGGAAGCCTTACTCAAGCGATCGCAACAGCAGGGATTAACGTTTTACCAACAGCCCAAATATCGGTTTACGGGCTTGCCCTTAGAGCATCGCACCTTCTTTTTAGCAGATCCCTTCCAGAACCTGATGGAGTTCAAATATTACGCGCATGCCTCTGCCATTTTTGGGGAAGTGGAATTTGCCCAAATTGGCGATCGCACCTAGAACGCCCAGCAGTCCGGTTGACGCTTCGCCAACCCTCCATTTCATTAAATTGGCGATCCACAGAATATTGTTTGCCAGCCTCGTAAAGCGCTCAAACAATATTCTGGGTTTTGTGAAACGCTAGATTGACACAGCGCTGCCGTTACTGCGCCGGAAAATCGACGCCGACAATCCATTGATGACTATCGTCAAAAATAATCACCAGATCATCAGTGAGGTTTTCAAACTTGGTATTAGCCAGCACCACCGAGGCATCTGCCTGTTTAAAGCTCAAGACCTGTTGAAATGCCCCGGTGCGCTGTTCTAGGTTCTCCCAAGACTGCTGCATATCTGCGGGCGACCAAGTTTGGCGCAGAGAAGGATGCAGATATTGTGATGCTGCAGCAAAATCTCCTTGGGCTGCCAGATTGACGAACTCCTCTGCAATGGTCGTCATGGGCTTCGGCTGGCTGGCTTGGGCGATTTCGTCAGCTGAGCGAGAGGGGGTTGATGGCGAAGATTGCGCGATCGCTGGCAAGGCGCTAATGCCGATCGCTGCCGTCAACAGCAAAGAACCGAATTTCACCAAAGACATGCCACTGAGTGAAGAGTGCAACTGCATAGCGTTCCAGAGTAAAGGTCAAATTGAATAGAGTAAGTCAATGAAACGAGACCGGGGTTCAGTCCAAAATGTTCCGCGATTTAACAATTGCCTCACACGGTAGGCTTTAGTTAGCATCGCATGTCTGTTCTTTGGACTGCTACTCCCCTGAGGGCATTTTCATGCGTCAAGCTAGTCTATAGCAGTTCGCACTTGGCT
>DATNOY010000978.1:0-2014 GCA_036703495.1 Coleofasciculaceae cyanobacterium | reverse complement strand
GCTTTGACCTTTGCCATTGCCCGCCGAAAAAACATAGCAATCGGGATAGCGTTGCCGCAGGTTGTGCAGCGATCGTTCCGCTTGAAACGGCAATCTAGAAGTCACATCGATCGCATGGGCAAGAACAAGCTTATGAAAACGCTGCTGCTGAATATCTAAAAGGGCCGAGGCCACAGTGGCTTGAAACGGAGCCGTATCTGTAATGTACCATTGCTTCAGCAGATCGGAAATTTGGTAAGGAAAACTCAGCAAACTCGATTGAGTCGCGCTGATGGAGCGAAATTGGTGCCAAACTGATTCCGCTAAATCTTCCAAGTTAGATTGAGGTTGAATCAAGAGATTGGCTAAAATGGCTCCTCGATCACTCCAACGCATGACTTGCCATTCTGGTAAGAAAGCAGTGGCTGGAGCAAAGGTGGGATGAGATTGAACCGGGTGATCAAAAAAAGTAAAACTACAGAAAAAGCGAGGGATGGCCCAAGGTAAATCGATCGAATTACTGGTAATTAACTGGCTTAAACTGGTTTGGATAAACTGTTGAACTTCAGAAAAACGCTGCGCTCCAGAAGCCTCAAACGATACAGCCGCATTGATAGCCGCGATCGCCCATCCCCGATCGCGATTCTCAAAATAGAAGTGCAGCTGATTGGCATCCCCCCATTGTTCCAACACGGTTAAAGGATCGATGCTTGCAATTTCTAGAAAAACACTGGCAATTTTTGCTTGACGATCTTCAATTGATTTTCGTCTACAAAAATCAAGAAATTGATATAACTGTTTACAATCTTGGAGGAAGTTGAACCCAGCGAAGGGAGATTGGCATAGCATCGAGCGCAAAAAATCCTTATGTAAAGCTGGTTGTTACAACTTGATCATCGACGTTAGCAAAGAATCTATCAATACAACTAACATATTTAGACTTTACCAAGGAACCTAACGACGAAGGATTTTGCGCCACCGAACCATAACAGATCATTTCGCTGCAAACTCCCTCTGCGCATAACGTCTCTGCTGCATTTTATAATGAGTGCGTTGTTCTCAGAGCCGCAGCCTTCAGACTCTAAAAGCGGCTTGGGGAAGCGTTTAAGGAACTCCGATGACGATCAATTCAGTTCAATATTCTGATCCAGCTTTAAAGCCATCTGTCAATTTACCTGATAAACGTAAACTATGGATGGCCGCAATTAAGCCACCCATGTACAGCGTTGCAATTATGCCCATCCTTCTGGGAACAGCAGTTGCCTATGGAAAAACTCAAGCTATTCATTTAGGAATTTTTTCCATCTTTTTAATTTCCGCTATTTTAATTTTGGCTTGGGAAAATCTGCATAATGATCTGTTTGATTCAGAAACCGGAATTGATCACAATAAACATCATTCGGTTATCAATTTAACAGGCAACAAACCTCTAATATTTTGGTTAGGAAATCTCTGCTTGTTGGGGGGGATTTCTGGCGTTTTAGCGATCGCCTGGCTGCAACAAGATCCGACCATTCTGCTATTAATTCTGGCCTGCTGTGGATTGGGATATATTTATCAGGGACCGCCTTTTCGCTTGGGCTACCGAGGCTTGGGCGAAATTCTCTGCTTTTTTAGCTTTGGGCCGCTAGCGGTCTCTGCTGCTTACTATAGCCAAACTCAAACTTGGTCGTTGGATGCCTTTACAGTGTCTATCATCCTGGGCATCAGCACCAGTTTGATCTTGCTTTGCTCCCACTTTCACCAAGTAGAAGATGACTTAGCGGCCGGCAAGCGATCGCCTATTGTCAGACTAGGGACGCTGCGAGGTGCCCAGCTCTTACCCTGGCTCTGCGGCAGTATTTATGGTTTGACGGTGCTAGGAGTAGCGATCGGTAACTTTCCCATCTGGACGTTGCTCATTTTTGGTAGCCTCCCGCCAGCGCTCAAGCTCTGTTGGCATGTGATGACGCATCACAATCAACCGGAAAAAGTCAGCAATTCTAAATTTATTGCAGTCTCTCTGCACTTTTGGAGTGGTCTACTCCTGAGCCTC
>DATNOY010000977.1:0-2869 GCA_036703495.1 Coleofasciculaceae cyanobacterium | reverse complement strand
ATGGACTGATTTCGTCTTTCGATAAAAATCCGGCTGCCCCGATCGTCATAGCCTGCTGGTCAACGGCTTGGTCATCGATGCCCGTTAGGAGAATAATGGGAATCTGAGTGTCTTGGAGCTGAGCTTGTTGGAGGAGTTCTAGTCCACTATGTTGTCCCAGACGGTAGTCTAGCAGACAAGCATCATAGGGGCAGTCGGCAGAATGGGGTTGCCGGGTTGAAGCAGTCAGGGTGGCGATCGCCGCTTCATAGGTTTTAGCCCAGCTCACCTCAAAGGCAGGTTTCTGTAGCGTGGACAACATTTCCTTGACAACGATGTAATCATCTTCGTTATCCTCAATTAATAGAATCTGCAGGAGCTGTTTTTCCATTTTGATCCAACGTTTGTCTCAAAATCTTTGGCTAACAAAAATGCCGCTGTCCCATTTTCACACTTCGAGACGGTGTCAACATACAGCACTTTGCGCTGGATTAAGTGTGGGTGATTTTTTAGAAGCCATATAGAACGCAGTTTTTAAAAAATAACTGTGGCTAACGCAATTGAAAATTTCTGTAAGCTGAGGCTTGCGCTGATTACAGCCCTAAGATTTGCTCTTGGCTTTTTCATGATATTTACAGGAGTCGTGCTCTCAAAGAAAGGGACATCATTTAACTATCAGATAAAAGGACTATCAAATAAAAATTGGGAGGGTTCCCGGTTTTGCTAAGTTGGATTTGATGAAGGAGACGATTCGAACTCTTGCCAGAATAGGTTGGGCAGAACCGAACTGGAACGCGCCGTTTGTCCTGATTTAATCAGCAAAGGTGCTAGAGCGAATTTTGTAAGCTGTTTTATTAAATAAAATCCAGGATTGGAACATAGCAGCACTGCCCCTGCTGGGAGGCTGCGCCCCCGAACCCCGATTTCCTTGAATTCACAATTCTTAGTCTGGCAGATAAACCCCGGAGAACCAAGAGATGTTAAGCATTTCTATGATTTCCAGAAACTCTGTAAAAATCTGAAGCTTGACAATATCAATTTGCGCTCAACTGATGGCGCGATCGACATCTGTCCTAGTTTAGGAGTCCGTCTAGTCTGAGGGAGATTGGAGTTCTCCCAAGACTTCAAATCAGTATATTTAATATTTAGTATTGTAAAATCTGATTCATCATTTTTAAAAAAGTTAACGCCAGATTTAGACCCTGGCGGAGAAGCAGGGCAACTGAATTGTAAAAGTGGAACCTTGCCCTAGGGTACTATCGGCGGTAATGGTGCCGCCGTGGCGCTCGACAATCTTTTTACAAATTGCCAAACCCATGCCGGTACCCTCGTACTGGTTGCGTCCATGCAATCGTTCAAATGCGCCGAAGATGCGATCGCGATGCTTAGGGTCAAACCCAATCCCATTATCTGTCAAGCAAATGATGTGATGGTGTTGAGTCACTTTAGTATTTCCTCCAACGGCAGTGTCTGGCGACCTCAATGTATAAATTTTTACCACAGGAAGGGTCTCGCCACGAAATTTTAGGGCATTACTTAATAGATTTTGCAGCAACTGGCACATCTGGACGGGATCAGCCTGCAGGGTGGGTAGCTCTCCAACCTGAATCTGCCCTCCCGTGCGCTGAATTTGCACGTCTAAATTGGCAATGACTTGCTGCATCACTTGATTCAAATCGACGACGACAAAGGGAGCCGTTGCCGTTGTGATGCGTGCGAGATTCAGCAGGTCATCAATCAGGGTTTGCATCCGTTGGGCGGCTTTATCGAGGCGCTGGAGGTAGTCTTTGCCAGGTTCCCCTATGGACTCGCCCAAGGTGAAGTGCAGCAGGGAGGTGAAGTTGCGAACCGTTCGCAGCGGCTCTTTAAGATCATGGGAAGCCATGAAAGCAAAGTTTTCTAACTCCTTGTTGCTCTCTTGGAGCTGTTGGTTAACCTGGCAAAGTTCAGCAGTCCGTTCGGCCACTCGTTGTTCTAATTCTTCATTCAGCTGCTGAAGAGCCAGCTCGGTTTGCTTCTGTGAGGTAATGTCAATCGTGATTCCCAGCATACGAATCGCTTCGCCAGCCGCATTGTAAAAAATTTGCCCAATGGACAAAAACCAGCGCAACCCATCCGACCGGAGAACGCGAAACTCTTGATTAATTTCAGAAACCTGGCTAGCTAAAGCCTGTTGGACATGGCGATGGAGGCGATCGCGATCGTCGGGATAAACCGAGCACAGCCAGTTATCATAGCTGGGTTCTAGACTCGGATCTAGCTCGTAAAGCTGGTAATATTCGGGCGACCAGATGACGGTATTGGTGGGAAAGTAACAATCCCATACGGCAGAGTTGCTAGCAAATTGAGCCAACTTGAGCCGAGCTTCACTTTGCAGCAAAGCATCTTGGAACTGTTTGCGCATAGTAATATCTTCACAGACGATGATGATGCCGCCGATTGCCCCTCCCAGGTCATACCAGGGGCGAATTTCCCAGCGTAGCCATTGATAGTGCCCATCAGCTCGCACAAACAGATCCTCATTACATTGCTCGATCGCACCAGCCAGACAGCGCTGATGAATCTGCCGCCAACGTTCTGGGATCTCTGGAAAGATGTCGTAGTGCGATTGGCCAATAATCGCTTCTAGGGAGTCCACTTGGAAGTCTTGCACCCAGCGTTGGCTGGCCACCACATACTCCATCTGGCAATTGAACATGGCAATACTGGCAGGCGCATATTGGATAAACAGATGCAGCGTGGCTTCCCGTTCCTGAAGGGCAATTTCTGCTTGCTTGCGCTCAGTCACATCTTTAATCATCAAGATGACTTCTAGCACTTGCCCCGCTTCATCCTGGATCGGGTATACCAATAGCTCAATCCAGCGCGGGCGTCCGGGACGGTTGTGCCA
>DATNOY010000976.1:0-16954 GCA_036703495.1 Coleofasciculaceae cyanobacterium | reverse complement strand
CAGGGAAGCGGTCACAGACGCCTGCAAGGAAAGGGCTTGAGAGGACTGCGCCAGCAGGCTACCCAGATCCAGAGGGCAGGGCACAATCTTGGCCGCAAATGCCTGGAGCGATCGCCCATAATCTCCAAAGGCAGGGGTGATCAAGCAAGTGGCGTCTTGTTCGGCTAACTCACGGCTGGCCCAAGTCAGCAGTTCGGCGGAGCCGTTGCCCGGCAAGATCCAATCAGGTGGCAAATCATGGACTTGGCTAAGGGCATGCCGCAGTTGCCGATAGTCCGGATCAGGATAGTGGGGCAAATCGCCTAAATGCGCTTGGATGGCCGCGATCGCTGACTCAGGCGGTCCGAGCGGACTGATGCTGGCCGAAAAGTCTAAAATCTCATGGGGAAAACAGCCGGCCAACGTCGCTGCCCAAGCTAAATTTCCCCCATGTGCAGGCTGTGCCTGAAATGACGATTGCACGAAATGGCTCGTTATTTAGGTGCCACCATTTCCTTAAACAGTTTACCTGCTGAGAAAGCAGGAACCTTAGTCGCTGGAATTTCCATAGCTTCACCCGTTTTGGGGTTGCGTCCTTCCCGCGCTTTACGCTCGCGCGGCTCAAAGGAGCCGAATCCCACCAGCGTCACTTTGTCGCCACCCGAGACAGCTTCCATAATTGCATCGATGGCTGCCGTCAGTACTGCATCCGCCTGTTTTTTGGTTACGCTGGCTTTCTCAGCAACCTTGTCTACCAATTCACCTTTATTCATGAGTATCTCCTTATCAACACACAATCACAGTAGAGTTCAATTCTCGATCGCTAACTGGGATCGATTCAGGAAATTTCGAGGCAAGATTTAAACCAAAATGGCTGAAAGCCTTGTACACTCGTCCTTTCAATGCCTTATTCTAAGCACAAGATCAAGGATATGGATCGCTGAAACCTTTAATTTATGTGGATTTCAACCCTTTTTTAGAAAATTGTTATGAATCTGGACCGATTTTAAACAATCTACTAGGTAAATCTTCCTGATCTAGTGGAAAAAATGCCGGAATCCGGTTGATCAATTAGGGAATAGAAAGCACAGAAAGATACAAGCTGCACATTTCCACAGTTTTTTACGACCCATTAGATTTTTCAATCATCGGATGTGCTTTCAGGGAATTCATGGCGGAGAAAACCTCCTGATCCTGAACCCATTCATCGCTGCTGTTGCAACAGTCGTTGGGCCTCAGGCGATGGCGTATAGCGATATCCAAAGGCAGAGGTGTCAGAGTCATTCAAGATCTGAGGCGTTAATACCACAATCACCTCTTGGCGTGAATTTGACCGCGTTGTCCGTCTAAACAAAGCCCCTAAGATTGGAATATCTCCCAAGATGGGAACTTTGGTGACTTCCGCGCGATCGGCATCCTGGATGATCCCAGACAGAATCAGGGTTTGCCCATCGCGCACCCGAATCTGCCCTGAAGAAACTCGTCGAATAGCCAGCAGCGTAATCGTCTGATTCACACCCCGAATATTGATGTTTTGAGTAGAGGAGGGCGCGGAGATGGATGGACCAACAGACAGTGAAACAAATCCATTGTCATCTATCCGATCAACCTGTACGTCAAGAATCAACCCCGCAGGTTTTACTTCCACCGTGACTGTCTGCTGCTGGTTTTGCCCCAATCCAGTAGTTTCCACGTTCAGATTAGTTACCACATCCTGAGTCAGCTGCACCTCAGCCTTTTGACCCTCCTGAACCACTAGGGTGGGATCGGTGAGAATTTTGGCATTGCCGCTAGTCACCGCAAACTGCAATTGCGCCAAAAACTTGTTGACAAACTCAAAGCTGTTGATAGAGCCTTGAGTTGCGCTCACAATCGTGCCGCCAATTTGGTCGGCAGACAGATTCGAGTTGGCGGGAGCGCTATCTCCGAAGTTAATCACCCCCACACCGTTTGTATTAGTGACTCGGGTGTCGTTGATCCCAAAGGAGAAGCTACTCGAGGCCCGATCAATCCCCAGCAGGTTGACATCCAAAACTCGCACATTGATAGCAACCTGACGTCGACGGATATCCAGCTGAGACAACTGCGCTACAGCAACTTCCACTGCTCTAGGATTGCCCACTAAGGTGACTGCGTTAGTGCGCTCATCCCCCACAACCTGCAATCCGCGCAAAATCGGGACTGAATCTTGATAATCAACCCGCTGGACATCAATTCGGGTTTCCGTACTCTGCTGGGTTTGCTGAGATTGGGCTGCCTGCCCTGAAGAGTCCTGAGCGACTAGCCCTTCAGAGGTTGTAATCGGGGTGGCTGTGACTGAGGTGACCACTGTTTCTCGGCTGACAGCGGTCTCTGCACCCAAACCAACTAGGAAAGAAACCGCCGATGCGACCGGCACCTGATTCAACCGCAGCGTTCGTGAAATGACTTGACGGGCCGAGTTAGGCAAACGAGGACCGACAAAAATGGTTCGCCCTGTCCGATTCGCCTCTAGCCCGGTAATCCGCAGCACATAGTTAAAGACGCTGGCAACAGGCTCGTTTTCAATATCCAGCGAAACTTTCACCGCATTGGCATCAGTTTCTCCAGGCTGAGACTGTCCTCCCCCAGCGGGAGCAGCCGCAGTTTGATTACCGTTGGCATCAACATAGGCAATATTCAGTCCCGCAGCTCGCGCCAGCAAAGACAACACATCTCTGGCGGGGGCATCTCGCAGCACCAGGCGAGGCACAACTTCGTTGGAACCTAAATCAATTTCTGGAGCCGAAACATCAACGTTGGAGAAGGAAATATCCCCAAGCGGCGGCGGTACTGCCCTAGCTTGCAGGGGCGGAGTATAGGCATTGCTGGGAGCCACTACAGGTACCCCATCAATCGTAATGCCAGGAGAAGGCACCATGACATTGTTGGGAGTCTGGGCCGCGGGAGTCTGAGCCGCGTTGGGAGTTTGAGCCGCGTTGGGAGTCTGAGCCGTAACTGCGGGTGCTGCAGGTAACGGAACCGCAGTTTCAGGAGGAGTTTGAGCAGCAGTTGCCGGGGGAGTCGATCTGGACTGGGCTGCGCCTCCAGCAGGGCTGACGTTCAGAACAATCTCATCCCCCCCCCGATTAACTTGAGCAGAAGGGGCATCTCTGTCGCCGCTAATCGTGACCCGAACGCTATTAGCATCCAACTGCGAGACAGTGACTGAACTGATGCCGGGCGCTGGATTATTTTGCGAGAAGCTACTCTGTGACAGCTTGAGCTGCGTGTTGACAATATCCGCTACTAAAGCGTTGCCCCGACTCACCGTAAACACTTGGGGACGATCGCCTCTGCTCGTCTGCAGAACAACATTCACCCCGCTATTCGTCGGAGTCACTTGCACATTGGTAATTTGAGTTGCAGCTGCACTAACAGATTGGGCTACGAGCGCCAAGATTGCAGCACTGCCAATAAAACCACTCATTCCGAGACGCCATTCCACGGTTCACTCCTCCTTAATCCTGATGAATTCCCAAATGCCTGAGCTGGGACAAACTGACGTACTAAACTGGGGTCAAGCCAAGCAAAATATAGTTGCGTTAATCCTAAATAGGCAGAAGCTTTGCGTTGCCTTGGCGAACCATCGCCCCTGCAGATTATATGTAGCGTTGTTAAGGTCAAAATAAACCGATAGTGACGCCAGATGTAGCGTAATTTTAGGCTATTTAGCCTTTAATGATATCGCTTTCTTTAAAAAAAACTACATTTTTTCAGTTCTGAAGGGAGGCGTTAAAAATCAGAGCTGAAAAACCAGGATTCCCCTTCCCCTGGCAATGCTCAAATTTTTCCTGGTTATGCTCAGGAAAATGCGGCTACAGGAAAAAGTCCTGCAGAAAAGTTCTAGACGCACAACCAGTTTGACAGCTTGCCGAACTATAGCAACCGAACTATAGCAATCTGCCAACGCCTATCCGTCTACTGAGCTGCCGGACTGGGCGAACTACCCGCCGGACTGGGCTGACTTTTAATCGGCACCAAAGCATCCATTCGGAAAGATGTCGTAATTCGTGAATCCGGTTGATTAGCAGGAATTAACCGTCCTTGACTATCCAACACGACCTTCTGAGTCGAGCTGTCTAACACCGATTTAAAGTTGCTGATGATGAGCAGGGGCTGCAACCGTTCGATATTGCGGATAATAGAAGCCGTTTGCGGGAAAGATCCCTTCAGTTCTACATCGTATACATCTCGCTGCAACCGATTATCAACCGCAGATCCCAGAGACCCATCGGTAACAACCCCAGATTTATCAGGGTTAATGGCAAATTTTGACAGCGTTGCCCGCCTCTTGGGATCTTGAATACCGGCGTTGACTGCATTCACCCGTTCATTCACATCTAGCAACAGCGTACTAACGCTCTGTTCAGTGGCAAATAGCCCCAGTACATCTGCCTGCAGCTGCTTTGCCTCCTGCAGTTTCGTTCGAGCTTCAGCAATTCGCTTTTGCGTTTCCTGCTGAGCCAAAAGCTGCTGCTCTTTATCCGCAATTTCTTGCTTGAGCTGTTGATTTTTAGTCAACGTCGGCTGCACTAAGTTGCTCCAGAGTAAATAAGCGCCGAGTAATCCTAGGAGCGCGATCAAAATTCCCCCGACTGTTGGAGTTAGGGTAATTCCAAAAACCTTAGGGTAGGCAGGTGCATCTGCATTGCCTTCCCCAGTGGGGATAAAGTCTCCGCTTGCGGTCATGGTTTAAGAACTCCTCTATCCCGAAGTGCTTGAATTCTAGCAGCCAACCCGACAGACAATGTCCGCTCCAAATCTTGCAAAAGCTCAGAAGCCGTCAGGTCTGTGAAACTTCCTTCAATGGTGTATTCCACCACTTGGGGGAGCTGAACTTTAATCTCACCTCCAGCCGCTGGAGTCGTAAACTCGACTTGGGCCGGATTATCCACTAACTCAGATTTAACAATCTTCAGATCCTCACTTTTGAGGAAGTTGGATTGCTGTAAAGTCAACAGAAAGTCATTAACATCGCTAAATGAACGAGCCCGACCCGAAATACTGATTCGCGATTGCTCAGGAGCAGGGGTAGGAGCGGGGGCGGCCGCCTGCCCGCTGGCAGCGGGGCTAGGGCTAGCGCTGGGGCTAGGACTGGGCGCAGCAGCGGTTGGGGCAGCTGGCGCAAGCTGTTCAATTTGATCAAGCTGCACACCATTGGGGACGCGATCGCGAACATCTTGCAAAACAGCAGACCAGGGTTTGATTCGATCAAACACAGTCGCCAAAGCTTGATTTTCTGACTCAATTTGGGTCACTTGCTGATTAACATTTTGTACTTCACTCAGCTGAGCCTGCAGAGCTGTTAAGCGATTGTCTAGATCGGCGCGCCGCTTTTCTAGATCAACATTTTGGTTCGTTAGCAAGACCCAAGCACCCGTCGCTGCTGCCAGCAGTGCCACTGCCACAGCTCCACCAATGTAGTAAGGTTTTGGATCTTCCTTGACGCGGGCTGTGCTTCTAAGGCTCGCTTCGCCGGGGCGCTGCGTTCGATCATTAAGAAAATTAACATCTAACCCGTACATCTCACCAAGCCTCCCGTAAGCCTAAGCCTAACACCACCCCTAAGCCAACCCGCTGCACTGGCGTCAGCTCTTGACTCACTTCCAGAGACAATGCAGAAACCGGATCAACCTGACTGGCAGGCAGGCTCAGTCGCTGCGAGAAAAACTCATCTAGTTGGCCGATCGCCCCACCCGGCCCGGCCAGCAGCAGCTGAGCCACTTCCATATTTTCACCCTGGTTGTGGTAAAAGTCGATGGAGCGACGCAGCTCGTCCGCCAATTCTCCTAGCACCCGCAGCATTGCCGCTGTCCCCGGATTAGTGCCCCCCATTTTAGGCATCACTCCCATGCTGTCCATTGGCGTAACCGGCACCGTCATGCCTTGCAAAAGTTCAGTGTTACGCGAAGGCGGCAGATTCATCGCTCGGCTCAGCGCCGTCTGAATTTGATATGTGCCAATAGGGACAGTGCGCGAAAACTGGGGTACACCATCAACCACAATAGAAATTTCAGTATTCTCAAACTCCACATCAACGATCGCTGCGGCTTCTTGAGGCGTAAACTGACGCAGCTGTTGGCGAATCGTCCGAATCAGAGAAAAGCTGCTAATTTCTAAAATATCAACCAGCAACCCGGCTTGTCGGAAAGTTTCCAAATAAGCATCCGTTACATCTTTACGGGTGGCCACCAACAGTACCTGTACTTTTTCAATCCCATCCTCATCGACAAAGAAACCTAGCTTTTGGTAATCGACATCGGCTTCTTCGCGGGGAAACGGCAGATATAGCCCGGCTTCTTGGTTCAACACCATTTCGCGCAACTCGCGATCGTCTAGCTCGGCAGGAACCGGAATGATGCGAGTCACCGTATCTCGACCACTAGGAATGGCAGTCGCGGCATGCTTGACCTTAAGCTTGCTTTCAGCCAGAACTGACTGAATAATCTCCGCCATGGCCATAGAGTCTATAATTTGTCCTTCCTGAAAGATGCCCTCTGGCACTTCAGCGGAAGCAAGGGTGGTGACCTGAAACCCTTGTCCTTTTTTTTTCAGACGGGCAACATTGACTCGGTCTGGAGTCAACTCCACGCCAATTCCCTTTGGCTTTTTCGAAAATACATTTTTGAGGCTAACCACGGTGTTTGTCCGTTAACTCAAGAGGAAGGGAAGAAAAAAGCAATTTGAGCAAGGCAAGCCAATGAAGAAATTGCGATCGCAATTCAATTGGATGATCTAACTACTTAGCATACCTAATCTCATTAAATTTAGAGCAGAATTTCAATCTCATTAATTTAATTCTGTCGCCATCTATTCTTTTAATTAGGATACAAAGCTTAAACAAAACTGGCTATATTTTGCGGCTAGTAACCCCAATGGTAGGGCAAGACGCTAACCTATCCCCCCAGATTTGGGGTCAAGCTAGCGACCTTCCCTCAGCCTCTGAATGGCAATTAAATCCAGACATTACGATAACAGAGCTTTTAAAAAATAGATCATCCCTTGCCTAAATCTGATTCACTTATTGACTGATTCATTAGGTAAATCTGGATCTTGGTTGCCTGCATCCATTCAAAAAAGCGGTAACAAAAGCTAAATTTACAGGTCATGCTCAACCCTGGATCAGCTCTATTGGCTCTCGAACCGCTATAAAATCTGTTGCTCTAGCTTGAATAGCTGCCAGAGTAGCTTAGAGTGATTACATTGAATTGAAGGTTAGCAGAGGTATCCAGCCATCATGAACGTGAGAATCTGGAAAAAAATTGGCATCTTTGCCCTGCTGGGGATAGTTCTGAGTTGGGCGATCGCGAGCTGCAGCCCTACTCCGAAATCTGGGCAAACAAATTCAGGGGCAGGCGGCGAAGTTGAGTTTTGGACAATGCAGCTGCAGCCCCAGTTTACAGATTACTTCACTGGATTGATTGCTCAATTTCAGAAAGAGAATCCTGGGACTCAGGTGAAGTGGGTGGATGTGCCTTGGGCAGATATGCAGAGCAAAATTCTGACGGCTGTCTCAGCGGGCACCGCCCCCGATGTGGTCAACCTGAATCCTGACTTTGCCGCCCAATTAGCCGGACGCAATGCCTGGTTGGAGCTAGACGATCGGATTACGAAGAGCGATCGCGATCAGTATCTCCCAAAAATCTGGCAGGCGAATATGCTAGACGGCAAAAGCTTTGGGATTCCCTGGTATCTTTCTACCAGCATCACCATTTATAACCAAGACCTGTTGAAGCAGGCAGGCGTCAGCAAACCCCCAGCCACCTACGAAGCATTGGCTCAGGTGGCTCGGCAGGTTAAAGAGAAAACTGGAAAATATGCTTTCTTCACTACCTTTGTGCCAGAAGATTCTAGCGAAGTGCTGCAGTCCTTCGTGCAGATGGGCGCTGAGATTTTGACCCCTGAGGGTAAGGCAGGTTTCAATACACCAGCGGGCAAAGCGGTTTTTCAGTATTGGACAGATTTATATCAACAGGGATTGCTGCCTAAAGAAGTGCTGACCCAGGGACATCGTCGCGGCATTGAACTGTACCAGTCTGGAGAAACAGCGCTGTTATCTACAGGGCCCCAGTTTCTCAAAACGATTGAGACAAATGCACCGGCCGTAGCCAAAGTTTCGGCTTCCGCGCCTCAGATCTCTGGCAACACTCCCAAAAACAGCGTTGCGGTGATGAATTTGGTGATTCCTCGCAATACCGATCAGCCAGATGCTGCGCTGAAATTTGCCCTATTTATCACCAATAACACCAACCAACTGTCTTTTGCCAAAGCGGCAAACGTTTTGCCTTCCACTACTAAAGCTTTGCAAGACAGCTACTTTACCAGCATCCCAAACAATGCACCGCCCCTTGATCAAGCGCGGGCTATCAGCGCCAAGCAGATGAAAGATGCGGAGGTGCTATTGCCCAACCTCAAAGACATTAAGGAACTGCAAAAGATTGTCTATGACAATTTGCAAGCCGCCATGTTAGGCGAAAAGTCGGTCGATCAGGCCGTTGCAGATGCCGCTTCTGAATGGGATGGACGATAGCCCTCTAGTTTGATAGAGCGGTATTGCTGAAGAGAGGCGCTGCTGGCAGCGCCTCTCTTCATGGATAGCTGCTCTCAATTGCGTACAGTCGAGGATATTTTTTGCAGAACTCACTTCGCGGGGCCTGCAAAAAATATCCTGATTTGAGTCAAGCGCGAAGCGCTATATTCAAGCAGCCGCCAGCTCTTGGACTAATACATAGGGCTGCACAATTAGGGCGCTAAACCGATGGGTGCGATCGATTCCCCAATCTGCGAGCTGTTCGGGTGAGGGCTTGTAGAGCATCTGTTCAGTAATCCAATGCTGAATCGCAGAGGCGTTATCACTGGCCATCGCCACGCCCACATCCACTAAATCCAACCCTGGAGAGACGATAACAATGGCATCCCGCTGAGCATGGGGCATCAGCCATTCCCACTCTGCTTCATCCACCATCTCTGCTAATTCGGTTCGTAGATCTTGCATCCGTTTTCTCGGTAAAGCTAAGTCAAAAAGGTGTTTCGGTACTTTAACACTATCGCCCTAAATCATGTAGAGCATGGATCGCCTCTGTGCAGTGCCACGTCACTGCCTCTAATTCTTCTCGCTTCGTCGAGAGGGGTGGCGTAATCAGTTCACCAATTCTGACCGTGACAGGAACCGATCGCGGGAATTTTCCACCCTTAGCAATAATGGCCTGCGTTCCCCACAAACTGACAGGCAGGAGCGGCACCTGCGCCTTGGCGGACAACAGCGCTGCGCCAAGCTTTGGGTCAGGAATGCGGGCATCAGAGGTACGGGTACCCTGAAGAAATACGCCGACGGCCCAGCCGTTTTGCAACTGCGTCAGGGCAGCCCGAATGGCGCTGCGATCGGCCGATCCTCGCTTAACTGGATAGGCCCCATATAGCCGAATTGCTTGACTCAGGACCGGCACCCGAAACAGCTCTTCTTTGGCCATGTAGGAAACGGGGCGGCCAACACAGTTGGAAACCAGCGGCGGATCAAAGTCACTAGCATGGTTAGCCACGACGATCAACGCTCCTTTCTGGGGCACATGTTCTGCCCCATACACCCGTCCCCGGAAATAGGTGTGCAGCAGGGGACTGACGATCGACCATTTAAACAAATGGTAAAGGGTCAGACTCATCCAGGGTTCGCGTTGGCGGAGTGGCTCAATATCGCCCATGAAGCAATTGCAGGATAGAGATCTTGCCGGATAAAGAGGGTCAGCTGTGCGCTATTGAGCGCTTCACCTACGATGATGGTATCCCCAGTTAGACAGGAATATCGGCTAAACTGCCAACATTGATCAGCGCCAATTCCGAACAGGTGCGCTTAATAATACCCGTCAGCACCTTGCCTGGCCCAATTTCAATCACTTGCTCAATGCCTTCTGCAGGCAGGCGTAGCGACGTTTCTCGCCAACGCACGGATCCCGTCATTTGGCGCACTAACCGATCTTTCAGCGCCGCTGCATCCAGGGTGGGCGTGGGTTCTACATTAGAAAGCACCGGCACCTGGGCAGGCTGAAACACCACACCATCCAGCACTTTTTGAAATTCTGCTGCGGCCTCTGCCATCAACGGCGAGTGGAACGCTCCGCTAACGTTCAGTTTTACCGATCGCTTGCATTTCACCCGGGCAATCACCGCATCTATTGCCTCTAGCGTGCCCGAAATCACGACCTGGGCAGCATTATTATCGTTAGCCAGCACGGCACCTGGCGTTTCAGCAATGGACTGCTCTAGCTGATCGCGATCGAACCCCATCAAAGCGGCCATGCCGCCCTCTGAAGCACTATCCATCAGCTCAGCGCGGCGCTTCACGAGCCGCAAGCCCGCTGCAAAATCAAATACGCCTGCAGCATAGAGGGCCACGTACTCCCCTAAGCTATGACCCGCCACCAGAGCAGGCGTTTGCCCCCGTGCCTGCATCACATCCACCAAGATTGCCTCAATTGTGTACAGGCAAGGCTGCGTGTACAGCGTTTTAGACACTTTGTCGTCTGGGCTTTGGCAGATCTGGGGTACAGACCAACCCAAAATTTGTGCGGCTTGCTCAAATCTGGACTGAGCAACGGGTAGCGCATCTAGATCAGCCCCCATGCCGATCGCCTGTGATCCTTGTCCAGGAAACACCCATGCGGTTTTAGTCATAACGTCTTATATACCCCAGCGAAAAATAGTTGCACCCCACGTTAGCCCGGCTCCGAACCCTGAGGCCGCGATGACATCGCCTGATTTAATCCTACCTTCACGAACGGCTTCATCCAGCGCGATCGGAATGGAAGCAGCAGAGGTATTGCCGTAGCGAGCCATGTTGCTGATCACCTTTTCGGGCGGAATGCCCAAGCGATCGGCCACTGCATCCAGAATTCGCTGGTTGGCCTGGTGGAGCAACAGCCAATCCACTTGAGCAACGCTGAGTTCTGCCCGAAATAGGGCTTTTTCAATCACTTCCGGCACTTTTTTGACCGCAAAGCGATACACCTCTTGCCCATTCATTTGAATCGGTTGGAAGCTACCTTGCCCGACTGTCAGGTCATCGGTCAACGTTTTGGGTTGCGGTTGGTATGCCAGGGTCAGGCAGCTGTTTTGCATCCCATCGCTGCGCAACTCAAAGCCCAGCAGATGGTTGCCTTGCGGATTTGCCCGCAGGACTACTGCTCCCGCTCCATCGCCAAACAGCACGCAGGTTCGGCGATCGCTCCAATCTACCCAGCGCGACAGAATATCTCCCCCAATCAGCAAAACGGTTTGGTAAGTGCCCGTGCGAATAAATTGAGCCGCCGTCACCAGTCCAAACACAAATCCAGAACAGGCGGCTGTCAAATCAAACGCAACGGCTTTGGTAGCTCCTAACGCCGCCTGCACTTGGCTGGCTGTACCAAATAGATCATCGGGGGTAGAGGTTGCCAGCACAATTAAATCGACCTCCAGAGGAGTGATTCCTGCCATCTCCAGGGCATTTTGGGCTGCCTGAGTGGCGATCGCCTTCAACGACTCGTCGGGTCTCGCTAAGCGACGCTGACGAATCCCTGTGCGACTGGCAATCCACTCATCTGAGGTATCGACAAAGTGGCTCAGCCCTTCATTGTCCAATGCCCTGGACGGTGCGGCAGAACCGCTGCCGGTAATCGCGATGCCTATTCCTGAGTCGTTCAACATTTATTCCCCGTCTGTGGCAGCGGCTTCGATTTTTTGATACTGGGATTGAATGCGTTCCAGCACTTGATTATCCACAGCTTCTTTAGCCAATCGAATGGCATTGAAGATGGAAGGGGCTTGAGAGCTGCCGTGACTAATGATGCAGATGCCGTCCACGCCCAGCAGCAAGCCACCGCCATGTTCAGCATGATCAATGCGCTGCTTAATCCGCTTGAGATTAGGCTTTAGCAACAAAGTTGCCAATTTACCGCGCCAACCCCGAGGCAGTTCTTCCCGCAGAATTTGCAGCAACACCCCGCCCACTGCCTCAGCAAACTTCAGCAGCACATTCCCCACAAAGCCATCGCACACAATGACGTCGAAATCTCCAGACAGCACATCCCGCCCTTCGGCATTGCCTGCAAAAGGCACCCGAGGATTATCTTGCAGAAGTTGGTAGGTGCGTAGCGCTAGCTCATTGCCCTTAGAAGCCTCTTCCCCAATATTGAGCAAACCCACCTTGGGTGTTTCAATCCCCAACACGTATTGAGAATAGATTGTTCCCATGACGGCAAACTGCTCTAGGAACTTAGGACGGCAATCTACATTAGCGCCCATGTCTAAGATCAAGACTGATTTGCCCGCCATGATCGTAGGCAGAACCGTGCCAATTGCCGGGCGATCGATCCCAGGTAAGCGACCTAACCGCAACAGCGCAGCCGCCATTGCCGCTCCAGAGTGCCCAGCCGATACCACCGCATCTGCTCGACCTTCTTTAACCAAATTCATCGCCACGTTGATCGAGGCTTTGGGTTTGCGCCGAATAGCAGTGAGCGGCTCTTCATGCATCTCCACCAAACTTTCAGAAGGCACGACCTCCATCTGAATAGAAGTGTGATGCTGCTTCAACAGCTCAGTAATTTTCTGAGGATCACCAACGAGTAGAATTTCCACTCCTAGCTCTGCCTGTGCCCTCAATGCGCCAGCCACTATTTCAGCGGGAGCAAAGTCTCCCCCCATCGCGTCAATTGCGATTCTTGCTTGAGTTGATCCCATTGATCAGAGTGATAGAAACCTCACAAATTTTATCAGATGGACTCTACCCATCGGCGCAGAGAATTACTGAGAATCTCAGATTTACTCAACTTCACCGGGGGGTACAATCCGCTGAAACAGGTAGCCAGTACCGCGTGCAGTCAAAATTAACTCTGGATTACTGGGATCATCTTCCAATTTGGCCCGCAGGCGAGAAATATGAACATCCACAACGCGAGTATCAACATGGCGCTCTGGTGTATAGCCCCACACTTCTTGCAGGATCTCCGATCGCGAAAAAGGTTCGCCCGATCGCCCCACCAACAGCTCCAGCAAGCTAAACTCCATGCCGGTAAGCCGGATGCGCTCATCCCCCTTGTAAACTTGCCGCTTGTTGGTATCAATGCGGATGTTGTTAATGTGGATGACGCCAGAGCTAGGAATGCCAGAAGTGCCGACTTTTTCTACCCGTCTCAGCACCGAGCGAATCCGCGCCTCTAATTCTTTGGGCGAAAAAGGTTTGACCACATAATCATCTGCGCCCAGCTCTAAACCCGTGATCCGATCGGCAACATCCCCCAGAGCCGTTAACATAATGATGGGAACGTCTGACTCTTTGCGCAGTTCTTGACAGACGCCATAGCCATCTAGCTTGGGCATCATCACATCTAGAACAACCAGATCAGGATCGGCATTGCGGAAAGTCTCTAACGCCTCTTCGCCATCCGCAGCGGTTACCACGTCATAACCAATCATTGAAAGACGAGTTTCTAAGATGCGGCGGATGCTAGCTTCATCGTCTACAACCAGAATCTTTTCTTTATGATTTTCCAATTTACTTAACACTCCTTAAAGAACTTTTTCAATAGTTAATTTTTGCCACTTTATCATTAAGATATTAGCCTATTCAATCTAGATTAGAACTCTAGAATTCCGATTATAAGCAGTTTTCAGAGTTTTTTAACTTTTGTCTCGATCGTCCTGTGTAGAAATGGTGCAGCCAGCATTCTAGGCGAACGAGAAGTTATCAGAAGAGAGCAATTTTGCATTCCCTGAGTCCACAGATCAAAGTTCGAACTCATGATCGAAGTGCCTACAAATTGCTGATCATCAACTGCCGAAATCGCAACATTCTTTTTAACGAAAATTCCTTTCCTTAATTTTCCCTAATATATTTCCTGCGCTACCCTATCCCGCTATGGCCAAGTCGCGATCGCTTTATGTTTGCAATCAGTGTGGAGCCGAATCCTCTCAGTATTACGGCAGGTGCCCCGCCTGCAAAGAGTGGAACTCTTTAGTGGAGCAAGTGGTGGCTGCCACTCCACCCAGCAACCGAGCCACAGCCCTAACCACTTCCCGGACTAACAGCAAAGCTCGGAGCACTCAAGCGGCTCAGCCAATTGCGGCCCTTACCCTGACTCAAATTGCCGACTATCCCCAATCTCGGCTCTCTTCAGGATATACAGAACTCGATCGCGTTTTGGGGGGTGGCATTGTCCCCGGTTCGCTGGTGCTGATTGGTGGCGATCCAGGCATTGGCAAGTCAACGCTGCTGCTGCAAGCTGCCAATCGGCTGGCAACAAAATATCGCATGCTCTATGTCTGCGCCGAAGAGTCCGGACAGCAAGTGAAATTGCGATCGCAGCGGTTGGGCATTGGGCAGACGGCTGAACCGATGGATGCAGCAGATCAGGACGCCCTCACCGAGCGATCGGTGTCCCAAGCTGTCACACAAGCTGCTACACAGGCCACGCAGTCCATAGACACTAACCTCTATCTGCTTCCCGAAACCGATCTGGAAACCATTCTGCGAGAGCTGGAGTCGCTACGCCCCCAGGTGGCTGTGATTGATAGTATTCAGGCTCTTTATTTTGCGTCGCTTAACTCTGCTCCCGGCTCCGTTGCCCAGGTGCGAGAATGCACGTCTGCCCTGATGCAGGTCGCCAAACGGGAAAATATCTCCCTGTTCATTGTGGGACATGTCACCAAAGAAGGAGCGATCGCCGGGCCCAAAGTTCTGGAACACCTGGTGGATACGGTGCTGTATTTTGAGGGCGATCGCTTTGCCAGCCATCGGCTATTGCGATCGGTGAAAAATCGCTTTGGAGCCACGAACGAACTCGGCGTCTTTGAAATGGTGGATCGGGGCTTAGAAGAAGTCCGCAACCCCTCAGAGCTGTTTCTAGGCAACCGAGATGAAAATTCTCCGGGCACGGCTACCATCGTCGCCTGTGAGGGCACACGCCCTCTGGTAGTGGAATTGCAGGCGTTAGTTAGCCCCACCAGCTATCCTTCCCCTCGCCGCTCTACCACGGGCATTGAATACAACCGACTGTTACAAATTCTGGCGGTTCTGGAAAAGCGGGTCGGCATTCCGCTATCCAAACTCGATGCCTATGTGGCCTCATCGGGTGGACTCAGCGTCGGCGAACCGGCGGCAGATTTGGGGGTAGCCGTGGCGGTTGTGGCCAGCTTTCGCGATCGCACCGTTGATCCAACGACCGTCTTAATTGGCGAAGTCGGGTTGGGCGGGCAGGTACGTCCCGTTTCGCAAATGGAACTGCGCCTGAGAGAAGCTGCCAAGCTGGGGTTCAAACGCGCCATCGTCCCAGCCGGGCAAAACCTGCCCAATGTAGGACTAGAGATCATGCCGGTGTCACGGGTGGTAGATGCGATCGCCATGGGGCTTATGGCCGGCGGACAGGTTGCCAATCCTGAATATTCAGAGGAGTAACGATCTGTCTATTCCCTCGCTTTTGTAATTACTTGGTAATTACATTGTGATCCCAACATTGTGATCACAACTGAGAGAGCGGTCTTGAGGGTTGAACTCACATACTCAAGGCATCCATCCTCTACCATAGAAAAGTTATGGCTCCAGAATCCCGCTCCAGAATTTCTATGGCTTCTTCCAGTTCCCTCGATTCCATTCAAGCTGAAATCGCTGCCTCAGCGTTGCCTCATGAGCCGTCTAGTCAACCTTTGCTGGGGCGATCGCTCGCCGAACTCACCGATTGGGTGCAGCAGCAGGGGCAACCTGCCTACCGGGGCAAGCAGCTTTATCAATGGATTTATCAGCAGGGAGCGCGATCGCTCAGCGAAATTTCCGTCTTTCCCAAGCAGTGGCGAGCAGACTTAGCCGAGGTCAAGATCGGGCGATCGACGCTGCACTATCGCTCTGAAGCGCCCGATGGCACCGTCAAATTTTTGTTGCAGCTAGAGGACGGGCAGATTGTGGAAGCCGTCGGCATTCCCACGTTTAAGGGAAATGCCATCGATCGCTTGACCGTTTGTGTCTCTTCACAAGTGGGATGTCCCATGGCATGTGACTTTTGCGCAACGGGCAAAGGCGGATTTCAGCGGAATCTGGAAGCCCATGAAATTATCGATCAGGTGCTAACGGTGCAGGAAGATTTTGGGCATCGGGTTAGCAACATTGTGTTTATGGGCATGGGAGAACCGCTGCTCAATCTGGAGAATGTGCTGGCAGCGGTGCGATCGCTAAATCAGGACGTGGGGATTGGGCAGCGATCGATCACCATTTCCACGGTGGGAATTCCGGGGCGGATTCGCCGTCTAGCTCAGCATCAGCTGCAGGTAACGCTGGCCGTGAGCCTGCATGCGTCCAATCAAGCTTTGCGCGAGCAGCTGATTCCTAGCGCCGGTCATTATCCCCTGGAAGCGCTCTTGGAAGAATGTCGAGAATATGTGCAGCTCACCGGACGACGCGTCACGTTTGAATATATCTTGCTGGCAGAGCTGAACGATCGCCCTGAACATGCAGCAGAATTAGCAGCGCATCTACACGGCTTCCAGAGCCATGTCAACTTGATTCCCTACAATCCCATTCAAGAAGTAGATTATCAACGCCCAGATAGCCGTCGGGTGCAGGGTTTCCTCAAAGGACTCAGCGATCGGCACATTGCGGTTAGCGTTCGCTGGTCGCGGGGGCTAGAAGCAGATGCTGCCTGCGGTCAACTGCGATCGTCCAAGGCCAAGCTAGCTGAAGCTGGCAAAACTAGATAGCTGCAAAACCCACCCGCATAACCCCTGTTTCCAAAGCGCCACATTTCGCAATGTGTTCTAAACGATCATGGCGCTCCAGCATTAGGAACAAGTGGGTTGGGGATTTGCAATTTAATAACATTCCGACTGGCAACAACATTAGCGATAGGGGCGCAAAGACTTGCGCCCTTACAGGGGTATATGATTTTCCCGCAGATCCTTGGGCAATCAGGTTGCCTTGATCTGTAGGCGATTC
>DATNOY010000975.1:0-5387 GCA_036703495.1 Coleofasciculaceae cyanobacterium | reverse complement strand
ATCTAATACGTCATAGCAATAGCCTAAATCGTCATTCCAGAAGCGAACAAACCGGGCAAGGGTGCGATCGGCGATCGCGTCATATTCCTGATGGGGCTTGCCGAGCTGTCGGGCAAATTTCGCCATGGTGCGGAGGGCGTTGTACCAGAGCGCATTAATCTCTACCGGTTTACCTGTACGAGGAGTCACTACCCAATCGCCTACCTTGGCATCCATCCACGTAAGCTGCACCCCAGCTTCTCCGGCATAGAGCAACCCATCCACCGGATCAAGATGGATATTAAATCTTGTGCCGCGACAGTGCCAGTGAATGATCTCCATCAGCACTGGGTATAGCTCCATCAGCAGATCATCGTCAGATGTGACTTTGTAGTACTGGCGAATCGCCTCAAAATACCAGAGTGTGGCATCAACGGTATTGTATTCCGGCACTTCGGCAGCATCGGGAAAGCGGTTGGGCAACATCCCCTGATCAACATATTGCGCGAAGGTTCGCAGGATCAGCCGCGCCACTTCCGAGCGCCCCGTGGCCAGGGTCAAACCTGGCAGGCTAATCATGGTATCGCGTCCCCAATCACTAAACCAGGGATAGCCAGCAATGATGGTTTTGCCGTTCAAGATCGCGGGCGGCGTTTCTGGCTCAGCATGGGTGACGGAGACGGGCAGCAGCACCGTGCGGTTGACAATAAACTGGTCGGCTGCCAAAACCAGCTGGTTAACCCAGGTTGGGGTATCGCGGGGAGTGACTGGGCGATCGGTTCGCCACAGGTTAAGCAGCTTTTGTTCATAGGACTGACGGTGCTTAAAAGCCACAGCGCCTTGCAGTTCAGGCTTGGCGTCGGTGGTGGCAACCAGGGTGATCGTTTCGCCAGGATGCAGCGTCAGATGAAAGGTGGCAGCATGCAGGTGGTCTTCACGATCGCTCAATCCCCGATACCGTTCCAACGACAAGTCAAAGCCGTAGTACCAGTCATGCAGCGTAATCACCTCAGCCCGATCGCTCAACAGGTAGAGAGGCGTAGCCTCTGCAAAAGCCGTAATCACAACTCCTGCCGCGACCCGGTCTACCGCCATTTTCCAGCCCAAGCTGCGAATACTGCCATGATGATCCCGATAGTTCACCAGCGCTTTCATCATCAGCGCTAAAGGCTGTGTAGCTCGCTGTAGCGTGTACTGAATGTAGGTTGTATTCGCCCCTTGCTGCATCCAGATCCGCTTTTCTAGGAGGGCATCGCCACAGGCAAACCGCCAGGTAGGAACCGCTCCATTTAAGGAAAAATGCTCAATGTAGCGGTAGCCTTCAGGATTCACGCTGCCGTCTGCCCAGCGATCGGTGCTGAGGGCATAAACCTGATTGTCATAATGCAAAATTTCTTCCAGCTTTGTGAGCAGCAGCGTTCGCCCTAAGGGAGGCTGGAGGGCTGCCACTAGCAACCCGTGATAGCGGCGGGTCAGCACCCCAGCAACTGTGCCAGAAGCATAGCCTCCAATGCCGTTAGTCACTAGCCATTCTCGCGCCTCTGCCGTATGAAGACTGCCACAAATTTCACGTCCAAATGCGAGGGTCATACTGCTTAGTAAGGAAGAAGAGTGATGGTGAGGATGAAGCGAGAAAAGAATTAATATCGCGTGTTGTGGGCGCAGGGTCCTGGAGAGCAGCAAAGGATAAAAGGATGGGGAAGTGGCGTTAATTTTCAGTAATTTTCAGTTGTAAGATCCTGGGGAAGATGCTGACTCACCCTTTACAGTTCTCGTTTACTTTTCACCCTGACGCTTTCAGGACTTGCTACATTCACCCCTTACAAAGTATCAACTGTGAACCGTCTTGTAATCCTGAGACTATGCTTAAGAATCATGAACCAGCCGTGAGTAATCATGCTCTCAACCCCTGGCTGGCGCTGATGGTTGGCAATTCTCGGTTGCACTGGGCCTGGTTTATCGACGAGTCTCTCCAGTGGGCTTGGGATACCCCACAGCTTTCAGCCAACGCGATCGCCACCCTCATCCAACACCAATTAGATTTCAACGCCTGTCCAGAAGCCATTCCCCAGGGGCTTGCCAACCCCCCCTCCGGTTTGCCTTTGTGGTTCGCCTCCGTTGCACCTGCTCAGACTTCCCTATGGCAAGCCTATGCTCCGCAGCACATCATGCTGGATCAAATCCCGCTAGCAGGACTCTATCCAACCCTAGGCATCGATCGCGCTTTGGCGCTGTTCGGAGCGGCAAAAACTCGAGGCTTGCCGGTGCTGGTAATTGATGCTGGCACAGCGCTCACGTTGACCGGAGCCAATGCTGAGGGGTCTTTAATTGGCGGAGCCATCTTGCCTGGGCTACAGCTGCAGCTGCGATCGCTCAACGAACATACCGCTGCCCTACCGCCACTCAATGCCCAGGAATTCAAAACGCTACCGCCTCGCTGGGTTTGCAATACCCCAGAAGCCATTCAGAGTGGCGTGATTTATACCTTATTGGCAGGCTTGCGCGACTTTATGGAAAGCTGGCTGCACCAATTTCCGGAGAGCGCGATCGTCCTGACCGGGGGAGATAGCCTGCTGATTGAACATAGCTGCCAGCAACAGTTTCCCCAACTCGCAGCGCTTGTTCAACGCGATCCTTATTTGATTTTTTGGGGCATGCGATCGGTAAGGCAAACGTTAATTTGAGGAGTTTTCGATGCTGCCACTGCGCCCTGAATGGCGGTTGCCACCTGATGCCTTAACCCTTCTGCCAAACGAAGTTCAGGTTTGGCAAGCTGAGTTAGACCAGTCTTTGCCACAAGTACAGGCGCTACACAAGCTGCTGTCGGTAGAAGAGCAGTCCAGAGCAGCTCGATTTCGGCGAGAAGTCGATCGCTGGCACTTTGTCGTCGGACGGGGTTCACTCCGCCAAATCTTAGGACAATATCTGCATCTTGCCCCAGATCAGCTGCAACTCGGCTATGGCGACCACGGCAAACCCTTTTTGATCGATGCGCCACATCTGCAGTTCAATGTCTCTCATGCTCACGGGCTAGCCCTCTATGTAGTGCGGCAAACTCACCCGATTGGAGTCGATTTGGAGCACCTGGGCCGACCGCTGATGGATCTGGAACAGCTGAGCGAACGGTTTTTCTCGGCCAAAGAACATGCCGAGCTATTGGCTTTACCTGCCGACCAAAAACTGACCGCTTTTTTTCGAGGCTGGACTGCCAAAGAAGCTTATCTCAAGGCGATCGGCACAGGGCTATCGCAATTAGAGCAAGTAGAGGTAACTTTATCTCCCGGCACAGTCGCTCAACTGACTCGGGTAGCCTCAGCGCCATTTCCCCATGCTACGGATTGGTCGCTTTACCTGCTAGAACCTGCCCCAACTTATCTGGCAGCCATTGTCACTCCAGGTCAGCCCCAATATTGGCGATACTGGCGGGTACAACCTCAGTGCGATTGATCTCAGCGCCATCGACCCCAGTACCATCGGCTCCAGTGCGAGCAACCCTAGTGCCATCGACTGAAGGACAGAGATCTGTGAACAGGCAGCGATCGCATAAAGGACTACGCGCATTGCATACTGCCCGACCATGATAAATCAGCCGAATTGACCAATTTTCCCAGTCTGGTTGAGGCAAGAGTTTCATCAAATCCCGCTCAATTTTGACCGGATCGCTCTCCCGAGTCAGTCCTAAGCGGTTGGTCAAGCGTTTGACGTGAGTATCCACCGTGACTCCGGCATTAATGCCATAGGCGTGAGCCAGCACCACGTTGGCAGTTTTTCGAGCGACACCCGGCAACCGCAGCAGCTCTTCCATCCGCTGCGGCACCTGCCCCCCAAACTCCGTCATAATCATGCGGCAAGCAGCCTGAATATTTTTGGCTTTGTTGCGGTAAAAGCCGGTAGAGCGCACCAGATTGATAATTTCATCTAAATCAGCGCTAGCCAGAGCCGCTGCATCCGGAAACTGTCGAAACAGTTCGGGCGTTACTTTATTAACTCGCTCGTCGGTACATTGGGCCGACAAAATGGTCGCGACCAAAAGCTGGACTGGCGTTTCATAGTCTAGTGAGCAGATGGCATCTGGATACATCTGCTTGAGGCGGGCCAGAATTTCCAGGGCTCGCTGCTTTTTGGATGGACGTTTAGTTCGAGTCACAGGGAGTCAGAAATTCAGAAATAGAGAGGTAAAGCCCAAGATCCATAATAAATCAGGAGCCACATAGGGCTCCTGACCAGGAATTCTCTAATTGATCAGCCGCTTGATCAGCTGCTGATTGGCGAACCTGAAACGGCGATCGCTCCTACTGGAACAACCGCTGAAATACCTCTAGCTGTGTGGTATCTCGCACAATCAGGAACACGCCCAAGCCCAGCAGCAAAACCAAGCCGGTCTGCATGACGTTTTCCTGAATCCGGCTGGGCAAAGGTTTACCCCGCAATGCTTCGATCAGCAGAAAGACCAACTGACCGCCATCCAGCGCAGGCAAAGGCAAAATGTTGATGATGGCCAGGTTGATGCTAATGATGGCAGCGAAAGGAAACAGACTGCTGGCATTAGCAGCCGCCAGACCGGCTCCTTGCTCCACAATTTTGACCGGGCCGGCCACCTGGCTAGCCACCGCCGAAAAATTCGTGATCAGCATGACAAAGCCTTGCACCGTGCGCACAAAGGTATTTTGAAACTGCTCAGCTGCTAAGCTCAGCACCTCCATCACATTTTTGGGTCGGCGATATTGGGTAATGCTGCCATTGGGTGCAAGCTGGACACCAATCCGCGCCACACCGTCCTCTCCGGCTTTAGGCGTCACATTGAGATCAATCTGGCGATCGCCCCGCTGAACCTTCAGCACTACAGGTTGGTTAGGACTGGTTTTGATAGTTTCCATGAAGGCTTTCAGCGCCGCTTCCGAGGCCTCTAGGGTTTTGCCATTCACCGCTACGATAATGTCTCCAGACTTCACACCCCCTACCGCTGCCGGGGAATCCTGGGAAATGACCTCCGGGACAAATACACCAGGCTGGTAGTCAAATTTTTCTGGGATTCCCACGCCAGTCAACTGAGCGACAAACACGAAGTACGCAAAAATCAGATTGGCAATTACTCCAGCACTGATCACAATGGCGCGATCGAGTACAGGTCGGTTACGCAACAAATTAGGATCATTGGGCGGAATGTCGCTATCCGGGTCATCATCGGGGAAGCCCACAAAGCCACCCAGCGGAATCGCGCGAATCGCATACTCGGTTTCTGCACCTTGATATTTCCAAAGAACAGGCCCAAAGCCAATGGAAAAGCGATTGACATGAATCCCCTGAAGTCGAGCTGCGGAGAAGTGTCCTAGCTCATGAACCACAATCAAAAGTGCAAGAACTGCGATCGCCGCTAAAACTGACATAAACCCTGAAGCCCTGGTTGA
>DATNOY010000974.1:0-4514 GCA_036703495.1 Coleofasciculaceae cyanobacterium | reverse complement strand
AGGGAAACGCCATCTACGCCAATAAAAAGTTTGCGGCACTGGCCCAAGGTCCACTGCCCGATTTAAGCTTTTTATCGTACTTCTCAGCCTGGGTGCCTCGTACAACATTAGAAGATATTTGGAGCAATGCAGTCCAGGGAGAGCCAACGGCGTTTGCGCTCCACCTGCCAACGCCAGATCGATCAACGCCAAATCAATCAACCCTAGGGCAGGCAACGTTAGAACAACCATCGTTGGGGCAGCGAGTTGAATGCTCGCTGTATTCTCCCATTCCTGGGGGAGCCGTACTGCTCAAGATAGAATCCTGTCCACCTCAGAGTAAGGACTTTATTCATCTGATGCAAAATTATGAATCTCAGTTTGTCCAGCTGTTTAATACCCCCAGTCTGGCGATTGCACTCATGGACGGCAACGGGCAAGGATTCCGCTTCAACGATCGCTTCCGTGAAACCTTCCAACTGCCTCCCACCCCCACTGCCTCTCTAGACGAGCTGGTTCACCCAGAAGATCAGAATCTAGACATAGATTTGCGGCAACGACTGGTTCGCGGTGAGCTGCCCCACTACACGATCGAGCAGCGCTTTGTCACTCAGAACCAGGACGTTATTTGGACTAACAAAACAGTTCTGCTGACCCATACCCCTTTTAACTTTCAGGGGGGTAAACAGCACTTCATGGTGTTATTAGAAGATATCACCGAAACCAAAAAGGTCTATCATGCCTTGGCGCGGTCAGAAAGCAAATGGCATGAGTTTGTTTCTACCAGTTCTAACCTCTATCTTGAATGCGGCCCGGCAGGACAGATTGTCTATGCCAGCCCAATGATCAAGCCCATTCTGGGCTATAGCCCTGATGAAGTGCTCGATAGCTATTTATCTGATCTGGTGCATCCGGAAGATCTAAATCATTTTGATCAATCCCTGCGGCTGTGGACACACAGTTTAGAGACGGGTAAACCGGGCATTGAGTGCCGCTGGCAAAACAAAGCGGGACAGTGGGTCTATCTCTACCTTCAGGGCAAACGCTTTGCTCCGAGCATAGACAGTACCACGCTGCTGATTCAGGCTTACAACGTCACCGATCGCAAAATTCTGGAAGATGAGCTTACCCGGTTTAAGACGTTGGCCCTCAATATTCCAGGTGCAGCCTTCCGCTGTAGCGCCGAGTATCAGATGGGCTTCCTGAGCCAGAGAATTGAGGAAATCACAGGCTATCCAGCCACAGATTTCATCAACAACCGTATCCGTTCGTACCTCAGCATTGTCTATCCACCCGATCAAGACAAGCTGCTGTCCCGGCTTCTGGTCAGATCAGCTTCCTATTCCGTGGAATACCGTATCATCCATGCAGATGGCCATTTAAGACAGGTTTCTGAGCGGGGACAGCGCATGTATGATCGCAACGGTAACTTGCTGTGGATGGATGGAATTATTTTTGATATCGATCGCCAACAGGACAACATGGCACCCCCGCCCCAGCAGGTTGTTCAACAACCTGTTCCCCACGAGGGGCATCCGAACCGGCATTTCCTGCCCCATATCAAAACGATTCCTATGCCTACTCTAAACCCACATCATTCAGATTCCCTCTAGAACAAGATAGACAGGCCTGATGGCCGTGCTTTCAGGGGTGTCCGGACACTTCGGACAATTGCACATACCACTCCATCCTCTATGAACCCGTCTATGGACGACCTGTTTTCCAAAATTGACGGAATCACTTCCTCAGCTGCGCTAGACTTTATCGCTGCTCAACTGCTTGATCCAGTTGCAGTCTACAACCAACTGGGCAAAGCCCACTATATTAGCCCTAAGTTCCTTACCTATGTGCAACTCTCCAGCAACACCCCCTTTTTGGAGAGCTTTGCCGGAAAGACAACGACCGATCTAGAGCGGCTATGGCAGCGCGCGATCGAGGGACATCCAGGTTCATTTCGCCTGGGTGAGGACGGAGTACGGTGCTCGTTGCACTATTCACCAGACCTGCACTTGATGTTCATTCTGGCTAAGCCGCTCACGCTGGCCACTCAAGATAAAGAGCTATATCAAGCTTGGGCACGAGTTGAATCCAAATGGACAGCGATCGCCTCTCATAGCCTCAATCTATTTTTGGAAGCGGATGAAGCAGGACAAATTCTTTACTCCACGCCAGCCATTGAACAAGTGCTGGGGTACACCGTCAACCAGTCCTTAACCTACTACTTGGTAGATCTGATTCATCCGCAGGATTTGAATGATTTTGACTTGACGTTCCGCCTCTGGGTCAATCGCATTGAGCCGGTTAAAAACGGAATTGAATGTCGCTGGAAAACAGCTTCTAACGATTGGGTTTATCTGTATGTCCAGAAATTGCGGGTAGATGTTGGGCAACCGGGCGGTAATCGCGTGATTTTAACAGCCTATAACATTACCGATCGCAAGCTTTTAGAAGCAGAATTGCAAGCCAGCGAACAAAAATTTCGCTCCTTGGTGCTGAATATGCCTGGAGCCGCTTTCCGCTGCGATGCCTCCTACACCATGGGCTATATCAGCGATGGCATTCAAGAGATTAGTGGCTACCCGGCTAGTAATTTTATTAACGATCGCATGCGCTCATTTCGCAGTATTATCCACCCGGATGATATTGAATTGATTGAAAGGTCAATTGAAGCAGCCATGCAGGACAATCATGCCTACAGCCTGGAATATCGGATTATCCATGCAGAGGGTGACGTGCGCTGGGTCTCAGAACGCCGCCAGGGGGTGTTTCACAAAGGCAACCTGCTGTGGTTTGACGGCATCTTGCTCGATATTAGCGATCGCAAGCAAGCTGAAGCAAAATTGCGACGCAGCGTTGCCATTAACCGAGCCCTGATTCAATCTATTTCCGACTTGGTGTTGCGGCTGTCTCGGACTGGAACGATCTTAAGCGTTTACCCAGTCGGCAAAGTTAATGCACTGGCTCCCTTTGAAAACCTATTCCACAACAAAGTAGGGCAAAACATTGCTGACTTACTCCCTCATCCGCTGGGAAAACAGTGCATGACTTGTATTGAACGAGCTTTAAAGATTGGAGAAATCCAAGTTGAGTTTAGAGTTCCGAATACCAATCGCATGGGAGAAGCCCGGATTAGTGTGATTGGTAGAAATGAGGTTTTAGTGACTGTACGGGAAATTACCGACCGGAGGCGGGTTCGATAGAACATCGGCACAGATGCTCTATATCAGTTTTCCAAGGAGTCAAGTCCAGATTATTTTTTGAAAACCTCCGCAAAGCTTTCAAAAAATAATCTGGCTTCATCCGAGTGCAAACCGCCATAGATTAAGTGTGGGTTTTCGTCTATTTGCTGAAATAGCAGATACACAAGCCCCGCATAATTTTAGATAACTGGCTTTGCCGCCTATATCTTTGCCGCCCACACCTTTACCGCCTGCATTAGGGATTAACGACTACTGGAAAAATCAGCTCAAACGGATCAAAACTTTTATCCTGAGCTTGCCCTGATAACACAACTGTATAGGTGCCAGCCTTGGGAAAAGTCACGGTTGTGCCGATCGCCTGATGGTGATCAACTGAAACCGGAGAGAGGGGAAATTGATGAACGGCAGTTGTACCGACAGACAGCGCCCGGTTACCCGCATCATAGACTACCATTTGGCATCTACAGTTTGCTGAAGGAATCAGGCTGCCTCCACGCTGAGTTAGCATAAACCAGGTTTTGCTGGCTCGCCCAGCATGGGGCATATCATTAGGCTCCAGATGCATCGTCGCGCCAACGGTTGCGGAGGTTGTCATTTGCCGATAGGCGATCGATGGCAGGGCCCATAGGAGCGGGGCAAATGAAATTCCGAAGACGCTCAAGATAAAAATGGGTAGGATTCTATGCATGGAATTTTTCAGTGCGCCTCAAGGATTTTTTGCGATGATGTTTGGATTTACAGCACTTTACCCAGTCAGAGAAAACTTAAAATAGTGACAAACGGATGACTATCGCTGCAATAGAACACACGCCAATCGTCAGGATCATGAGATCAAACTGAGGAATGCTCAGAGATCAGCAAAATGCCGGTACAGAACCTCAGTGGCTTTGACCAATACTCTTCTGCGGGATGCAATTCGGGATGCAATGATGAAAAACTTGATTTCTAGAGCATCTATGCCAATGCCCTAGCGGGAACTAAACTTTAGCCATGACTCAATTCTTCTATGAGTAGCTAAACTTCAACTACCCAATGATTCAAGTTCGCCATGCAAAGAGTCGCACCCGACAGTATAGCAACTCTCATGGGGGGCAACAAGAGCTAAGCTGAGATTTACACGCCGACCTCCGTCCAATATTTTAGTTGGAGCAATCTGTAGCCAAGAGATTCCAATTATCGATAAACTAAATTAGAGCTGTTGAAGCTCAGTAGGACAAGCCTGGTAATGCGCGTCTTAGAATCAGCGCTGTGCATGTTGTGAGCGATCGCCTTCTGCCTTAACCTGATCAATCTGACTACTCGATCGCCAGCGGTAAGACAGGCTCAAAAATTTAA
>DATNOY010000973.1:0-5982 GCA_036703495.1 Coleofasciculaceae cyanobacterium | reverse complement strand
TTGATTTGTGGTGCGGCGGAGCCGCACCACAAATCAATTGCCGATAAAGTCTTTTGCCTAGATGTTGCCTGTGCCAGCCTTTTCCTGGTCATCTGGCTGAAATCGGGTTACTTCTCTCTCAAGTTACTGTTTGATAGCTAGTTTTTTTGCCACATTTGTGTTGGTGCTATTTGTGTTGACGCTCCACAGCAGACCTTAGCAGACTTTAAACAGCGAATTCTATGAGCTTCTACATTTCTCCTCGCTTCCTCAATAAGCTTGCAGTTCATATCACCAAAAACTATTTAGAGTTGCCCAATGTTAAAGTACCGCTGATTTTGGGTGTCCATGGCCGGAAGGGCGAGGGCAAAACTTTTCAATGTCAGCTGGTGTTCGATCGCATGGGCATTGAAGTGGTGCATATGTCTGCCGGAGAATTGGAAAGTCCCGATGCCGGAGATCCTGCTCGTTTGGTGCGGCTGCGTTACCGAGAGGCCGCAGAACTGGTGAAGGTGCGTGGGCGCATGGCGGTATTGATGATCAATGACATTGATGCGGGTGCGGGTCGGGTAGATCAGTATACGCAGTACACCATCAATACGCAGTTGGTCAACGGGACGTTGATGAACATTGCTGACAATCCCACCAACGTGCAGCTGCCGGGTAGCTATGACTCTGAACCGATTCAACGCATCCCGATTATTGTCACAGGGAATGATCTCTCGACACTATATGCGCCGCTAATTCGGGATGGGCGGATGGATAAGTTTTTCTGGGAGCCGAATCGCGACGATCGCATTGGGGTCGTGAGCGGCATTTTCCAGGTTGATCAGGTAGCTCAAGCAGATATTGAGAAACTGGTCGATACATTTCCTAATCAGCCGATTGACTTTTATGGTGCTTTGCGATCGCGGCTTTATGATGAGCAAATCCAAAGGCTGATTCAGGAGGTTGGCATTGAACAGATTTCTTTGCGAGTCGTCAACAGTGCTGAAGCGCCGCCAGAATTCCGCAAGCCTGACTTCAGTTTGCCGCACCTGATCGAAGTGGGTCAGCAGATGGTGCAGGAGCAGAAGCGAGTTCAAGAAATGCGGTTAGCTGAAGAATATAACCAATCTCTCTATTTCAACCGCAAGTTGGGAGACACCAAAAATCCTATCCCTCAACGGGAACTCACCTATGCCAACGGTTCCTCTACTTCTCCTGCTCCGCACTCTCCCTTACCTAATTTTTCAGAAAAGCCAGTCACCTCTCCGCCGGGGCAACCTTCTAGCACCAAACTGACGCCAGAGATGGTGACAACGGTGAACCAAATCCTGCAACAGGGGCAACGGTTGGGGATTGAGTATGTTGATCCGCGTCGTTTCCGAACCAACTCGTGGAATTGCTATGGCATGTTTGAAGGAAATGGCGCAGAAGCTCTTTCTGCTCTAGAAACCTGCCTATCTGAGCATACTTCAGACTATGTGCGAGTTGTGGGGATTAATTTGAGCGATCGCCGCCGCATCTCAGAAATTGTAATTCAGCGTCCCCAGTGATTCTAGGGTCTCAGGTGATTCAGCGTTCTAAGGGTCGGGTTGGGTAGGCAAAGCACCAGGCAAAAAAAGCCCCTGGTTTGAGCCAGGGGCAAATAATCAGGGTGCATCTACCACTTTTTTATACGAAAATAAATCAGCAATATCCGGAAGATTCCCAGCCTAATGGCTATAGCGGATCTTAGTTTGTGAAGCCCCAAGCATTGTTTGAAAGCCTCATAGAGCGCAGCTTTCAAGAAATGCTCTGGTTTTTAGTCAAGCGGTAAGTGCTATAGCCTCATCAAAGCTTCAAAGTTTTAATCTTCAAACGAATCTGAACGACCTGTAGGTGGAAAAGACCAGGAAAATAGTTCTTTGTCGGGGCACTGATCCGCACCATCAACAATGCCGTAGGGATGCATGGCACACACCAGCATAGTGCCGTTATAAACTTGCCCGTGATAGTTACGGCAACCGACACACACCGGATGCTGATTAATTAGCGGCTCTACCGTATGTGTAAATGGCTCAGCTGCGCGATCGAGAGTAGACTCAAAGCCTAAAATTGCTGCAAGCAATGGCTCAAACCAATCGGGCGGCTCATTTGAGGGGTCGAGGTGAGGTGAAACCCCTTCTTCAAAAGGCGTAAAAGCCCGCTCAATTTCTTCTGCGACTTCCTCTGTAAAATCCAGTAGGGCATCAGCCGCTTCACTCACTTCTTTACCCACTTCCTGGAGAAACTGTTCGACGCCTTCTGCTACAGTTTCCAGGGTCTTAATCAAATCTTGCTGCCAGCCTTCCATAATTCAATAGATGATAGTTCAATTTTGAATTGAAGATTTTGGATTTTCTCCAGGGGCGATCGCGGTTGAATTAAAAATTTGGATGAGCCAACAATCTATGTCTGGCAATTTGTGTCTGGTAATCTATGCTACAGGACAAAACCGCTTTCCTAACAACGACTTCAGGAAAACATCCCTACAGTCTGCCACGGCAGAATTTCAAATCCAAAATTTCAAATTCAAAGTTGACTTAGGCGACTTACTCCCGTTTTAGGCGTCGTAGTTCCTCTTGCAGCTTGGCGACTTGCTCCCGCAAATTGTCAACCGCCTGGGGGGGTGTGGCAGCTGAACCCGACTCAACCGTATCGTCATCTAAGATTTCGATGCGACGAGGTTCAGAAGGTGGCGCTTCTGCCGCAGCCCCTTGCTGCGCCCGGCTTACCATCTCATCCACCATGCGCTTCGCTTCTTCAGAGGTAATCTCACCCCGAGCGACCATTTCGTCTGCAATTTTTTGAGCTTGCGATCGCAACTCACCCAGCGTTGTCCCTGCTTTTTCTGCAGCATAGGAAGCAACCCCTACGCCCAAATAAAACGCTTTTTGTACCAGATCTCCGAAACTAGCCATTGCTAATGCAACTCCTTCATGGCAGAGGGCTATGACTTCTAGCATAGGAGTAAATCTGACGATTGCCTACTCAAGCTTTCACAACTGCCGGGTAGAGAAATCCGGTCGGAGTCATTTTCAAACTCTGAGTGATTTTAAAGCGATTTTAAGCAGCGGCGCTCCGTCACATCCTGGAGCCTAAACGCAAAAGACCCGGAGATCACGCCTATTACAAGCATCCCGTATTGCTGCTACCTTCCGGTCCTGACAAGATTTAGGCGTTGTAATTGCATGAGTCCGAGTCTTCTACAGCATAACATGCAGAGTGCCAGCCCTGGTACCGCAGCAAATTAGTTTTTCAGAATACAGTTTGTCCGGAACATCGTTACCAGCAATACAATTTTCAGGCGCTCCTGCCAACCAGAAAGATTAGAAAAATTGGCGATCGCCTGAGTCCTCTGTCAATAGTCTTAACAAAAAAAACGGCTAATTTTGTTCCTCAGGATGCATTCTAGATTTTGACCAACCAGATATTCTAGGGCTTATGTTGAGCGGCTTACAACGAGCTGCTTACAAAGAAAGTCTTAATGTTTCGGGAATGTGACAATCTCGTAAACTAATGTTACGATTATGAAAATTCATTCGGTGTAGGGTATCAGACTCTCATTTCACGGAAGTGATTTCGCTTCCTAAAACGTATATTTTGCGATCTCCTATCAAGTTGGATTGCGACAGGGCTTAGGTCTAAGCAATCAAGCATCACAGTTAGATCACATCTGCTACAGCTCAATCTTCCTTACTCGGGTGATGCTTGATCCAAAAAATTAGAGCTTGTTTTCTACTTTGATACGCTACTCAGACGCTCTGTACTCTATGAGCAATTGTCTGACTAGACTTATAGTACATTTGTTCTAGATAAACTTCTCCACAGCTAAAGACGCGCTATGAAGACTATTTCAACCTCTGCCGATATGGTACGTGCTTATCTCCGAGAGATCGGGCGTGTGCCGCTACTCACCCATGAGCAAGAGATTCTTTATGGAAAACAAGTGCGGCGGCTAGCGCTGTTGCATGATGAAAAAGAGGCGCTGGAGGACAAGATCGGCCGGGTAGCAACTCCCCAAGAGTGGGCGGAAGCTACTCAGATTTCAGCGGAAGAGTTGCAGCAAATCATTATTGAAGGGGAACATGCCAAGCGCAAGATGGTGGAAGCCAACCTCCGCTTAGTGGTATCTGTGGCTAAGAAGTACATTAAGCGAAATGTTGATCTGCTGGATTTGATTCAGGAAGGGACGATCGGCATGCAGCGGGGCGTTGAAAAGTTTGACCCGACGAAGGGCTATCGCTTTTCTACCTATGCCTATTGGTGGATTCGTCAGGCGATTACCCGAGCGATTGCTGAAAAAGGACGAACCATTCGCTTACCTATCCACATTACTGAGAAGCTTAACAAAATTAAAAAAGCGCAGCGTCAGCTTTCTCAGCAGTATGGTCGAGCGGCAACGGCGGCAGAGCTGGCAGCAGAGCTGGAGCTAACACCCAAGCAGGTGCGCGAGTATTTGGAGCGTGCCCGTTTACCCCTCTCGTTAGATTTGCGGGTTGGGGATAATCAGGATACAGAGCTAGGTGAACTTTTGGAAGATACTGGACCTTCTCCCGAAGAGTTTGCAGCGCAGGCGGCTTTAAGAACAGAGCTAGAGCAAATTATGTCTGACCTGACACCTCAACAGCGGGAGGTGTTGTCTTTACGGTTTGGCTTAGAGGATGGACAGGCTCTGACGTTGGCCAAGATCGGCGATCGCTTGAATATTAGTCGGGAACGAGTGCGGCAAATTGAACGCGAGGCGTTGACCAAGCTGCGCAAACGGAGAGCTGATATCCGCGAATATCTGGCTAGCTAAAGCCTTGGCTCTCAGACCGTAGGGGATGAGGGCGCAGCCCCCAGCCAGGGATTTCAGGCGCACCCCGTTCCATCTTTATAAAGGCTGCTATGGCAGTAAATCTAACGGTAAATCTATAAGCCATCATGCTGCTGAAAACCCTTGGGTGAACGGAGCATGATGGCTTTTGGAGTCAAGATTTCAGCCAAATGGCAAATTTCTAAAGCGATCGATCATCCCGACTCAAAGAAATCACCGCAGTAGAGCTGTCCAGGTGGCAGGGCCAACGATTCCATCGGGATCTAAGCCGAAGTTGCGCTGAGCTGTTTTCACCGCTTCTTCCGTTTCGGTTCCAAAGATGCCATCGATCGCCCCATTGAAAATGCCGATCGCTTTCAGCCGTTCTTGAAGACCACTAACTGCTGAGCCGCGCATGCCAACTTTGAGGATGGGCAAATCGACGGTTGTTGGTGCTGACGGTGCTGGCGTTGAAGATGGGTCAGTGCGGGGAGTTGTTGTGGCAGGGGTAGGAGCCGGACTGGGGCTGGGGGCAGCGGCCGGAGGCGTAGTTGCCGCAGGCGAGGCAGTCCCTCCTGTAGGGCTAGGCGATAGAGTTGGTAAGCCGGTGGGTGAAGGGAAGGAAGTACTGGGGGTAGCCGCCGCTGGCAACTCTGCCACATTGCTATTAGACGCAGTATTGGTAGATGCAGTGTTGGTAGATGCAGTGTTGGTAGTCCCACTACCCGTAGGATTGCGAACTGGCGTAGCCACTGGACTAGTTCCAGCCGCTGCCGGACTATCAGGGCTGGTTGCTGGTGAGGGAGGCAGCAAGCGAGTCCAGGTGTCGGAGCCTACAATGCCATCAGACTGTAAACCTGCCGATTGTTGAAAAGCTGCGACTGCGCTGGCCGTATCATCTCGATAAATGCCATCCACTGCCCCACTGTAAAATCCCAGCAGCTTCAGCAATGCCTGCAGTTCAGAAACCGATTCGCCTTGGCTCCCTTGATTCAAAATCGGGCGGTTTCCGGGTGTAGCGGCTGCTCCTGCGGTTGGGGTGCTTCCAGATAACCCCTGACCTGCTGGCGCTGAACTAGTCTGCGCTGAACTAGTCTGCGCTGAACTAGTCTGCGCTGGACTGGGAACTGAAGGATATACCAGGGCTAGACCGAGGCAGGCGATCGCCCCGGTCCGCACCAGCCAACGATGGGTGAGAGAGA
>DATNOY010000972.1:0-4034 GCA_036703495.1 Coleofasciculaceae cyanobacterium | reverse complement strand
TCTTATGGCAACGCTGGTTAGCTCCAATGGGGTTGGCATTGCTGCCCCCCAAGTGGCTGCGCCTTATCAATTGCTGATTGTGGCCTCGCGTCCCAATCCTCGATACCCTCACGCGCCAGCAATGCAGCCAACGGTGATGATCAATCCCCAATTGCTGAGCCATTCTCCGGCGGTGGTCAAAGATTGGGAAGGCTGTTTGAGCGTTCCAGGTATTCGTGGGCTAGTGCCGCGCTATCAGGCGATCGAGATTGAATACACTACTGCTGATGGCAGTCTCCAACGCCAAACCTTGACCGATTTTGTAGCCCGCATCTTTCAGCACGAGTTTGATCACCTGAACGGTCAGGTCTTCCTCGATCGGGTAGAAAGCGTTCAAGACTTAATCACCGATCAGGAATACCTCACGCGAGTTTTGCCAGCTATCCTGGCTCAGCAGCCCTAGCTCAGCCGTTCCAATGAACGTGAATTTAATAAAACCCACAACTTAATTTTTGAAACGTGGCATTGCTGCGCTTTCAAAAATTGAAAGTTCGGTTGTGATTAATGCGTGATCCTAAGCAGCTATCCCCACTTCCATGAGGCGATCGCCCGCATTGCCATATAGGCCGCTAGCCCAATCAAAAAGACGCGAAACATTAAATTGACTGTGTGATCGGGCAATCGGGGCAGTAGTCTGCTGCCTACCTGAGCCCCCAAAATCCCTCCCAGCCCCAGACAAATGCCGGGAACCCATAGCACATTGTTATTCCAGGCATGTTGAGCCAAACCAGAAATGGCGATCGCCATAATGGCTCCTAAACTGGTGCGCACGGCTGATTTGATTCCCTCTCCCAAAAACAGCATTTGCAACGGCACCATCACAACCCCACCGCCGACGCCAAATAGTCCCGAAAGTACGCCAGCCAGCAACCCAATGCCGGCGATCGGTAGCAACTGGGTTGTTTGAGCCGATTCGTCAGTCAACTGTTCTTCAGCTAATTGCTTCTCAGCCGACTGCTTCCGCTTTAACTGTTCTTTCAAACGGATCAGATAAATCGTCACGAGCAAAAGCCCGGCGAATGCCAGAGAGAGAATGGCATCGGGAATGCGATCGCCTAGCCAGGCTCCCACTTGAGCGGTAAAAATTCCGAACAGGGCTAGCAGCATAGACACTCGCCAGTTCAATTCGCCTGCGTTGAAGTTGCGAATGCTGCCCGATACTGAACTGAGGAAGACGCCGACTAAGCTTGTAGCCGTTGCTTGTACCAGTGGGACATTAAATACAGTCAAGGCCGGCACCATTAACAATCCGCCGCCAATCCCCAGGAGTCCGGATAGGGTTCCAGTAAATATGCCAATTAAAAACAGTAAAGCCCAACCTAAGGGTGTCTCTAGCATCAACTTAACTACACGACATCGCTAAACTCGTCCCATCTTCTCGCAAAAATGGGTCTAAAACTTGTGCAATATGAGACACGTACGTTTCTTTTTCCCCTACAGGGGCCACATACCCCAAAGCCTGATCTCGAGTAAAGTCATCCCAGCATTTAGAAATCACCCAGCCCGCCAAGTAGGGAGAGGATAGACATCCCCCAGCGGTGGCTAAATTGCCCACTGCCCAAAAAGGCTGGTCACAGACAGGGGTACCCAATGCCTCCAAATAAGGTTTTGTGGTCAAGTCTGTTGCTGCTGGCCCAGCCAATAACCCCAATTTGGACAGCATTAAGGCTCCCGAACATTGTGAACCGATCAACTGCCGCTTCGGATCTAGCACAAAGGCAGACAGGATGCTTTCGTCTTCACTCAGCCTGCGGGTATGAATGCCGCTGCCAAATAAAACAACATCGGCTGTATTGGCAAAAGATAAAGGCTGCTGAGACTGGATAGTCACTCCATTCATGGAAGTCACTTGTGCAGTGGGGCTGGTGATTTGCACGTTCCAAAGCGGCTGCTTCACCCGATTCAAAATCGAGAATGCCACAAACGAATCAATCTCGTTAAAGCCGTCAAAGGTGACGATCGCTACGTTCATGCTGAAATTCTCCTAAACTCCTGTCTGTCCCCTGCTGCTTTCAGTAAATAACTTTTATAGCAATTTTCAGCTGAGTCAAGTCCAGATGATTTTTGGAAAGCTATTTTTTGAAAACCTTGCTCCGCAAGGCTTTTAAAAAATCATCTGGTTTTAGCCGAGTGCAAACCGCTATAGCCAACAACTTTTAGCCAACGATTTTCAGCCGATAATCCGTGATCTTGATGGATTGCGGAAACAATTGCCATGCCAACCGTCTACAGTCCTGAGACTCCTCAATTTGAAACCCTGCTCTACCGATGCGCTATCGTCACCTTGCACTAGCTGTATTCATCTTGTCTAGTTCTGCGACCATTGCGATCGCCCAATCTCCCCTGCCTCAGCCAGATCATAGCGGCAACTATTACCGCAACGAAGCTCCGCTTAAAGCGGCCTCAACCGAAAATCATTTGTCTCCAGGTTCACTCTGGCGGGTAGTTGCCATCGGCTTGAACTGCCGCAGTGCTCCCGGCACAATGCAACCTGTGCTCCGCCAGTTTGCCCAAGGCGATGTTTTGCAGGTCGAAGTGTATCGTGGCGGTTCTGATGAGGTGTTGCAAAACCCGACTGATTCCAGTGGCAAGCCCTGGATGCCAGTGCGAGGAGCAAGCCCTAGCGATGTCTGCTACGTCAGAGCCAATAGCCGCTATATCCAGCCGTTGAGTCCCTGAAGCCGACGACCTCAACTTACACTGACCTCAACTTACGTCCAATAAGCTTACATCCGCTCCAAAACCGGAATCCCCAATAGCGATAGCCCTAGTTTGATGGTTCGAGCCGTCAGATCCGACAAAATCAGCCGCGAGGTTCGTAAAGGTTCTTCGGCCTGTAGCACAGGACAGCGATCGTAAAACTGGTTAAATTTCTTACTCAGCTCAAACAAGTACTCGCAAAGCCGATTCGGAAATAAATCTGCCTCAACGCTGCTCAACACCTCGTCAAATTGCAGCAAGTATTTGGCTAAAGCCAACTCGGTTTCTTCCTGCAAAACGATCGGCGCATCGGCACCTAGTTTTTCAAAGTCAATGCCGCCTTTGCGGCTAATGCCCTGTACCCGTACATAGGCATACAGCATATAGGGAGATGTATTTCCCTGAAGCGCCAGCATTTTGTCGTAGTTGAAAATGTAGTTGCTAGTGCGGTTCTGGCTTAGATCGGCATATTTGACAGCACTAATA
Organism: Coleofasciculaceae cyanobacterium; assembly: GCA_036703495.1. Taxonomy (GTDB): domain Bacteria; phylum Cyanobacteriota; class Cyanobacteriia; order Elainellales; family Elainellaceae; genus Drouetiella. The sequence goes on along the minus strand of DATNOY010000972.1, from coordinate 809 downwards.
CCAACTACCTTGGCAACATGGGCAATGAACGCTTCAGATTCTTCTCGACTTTCTTCTTGCAGGCGCTTCTCTAAGTCTTTGCGGGCACGAACGATCGCTTCGTCCAGTAAATTAATCAGTCGTACCGTTTCTCCAGAACGCGTCTTAAACTTTTTGCCATCTTCGCCCTGTACAAAACCAAACGGCACGTGAACCAGTTCAACATGGTCTGGAATCCAGCCTGCTCGCTTTGCAACTTGCCAAACTTGCGTAAAATGATTTCCTTGTCCCTCATCCGTTACATAAATAATCCGATCTGCTTTATCCTGCTGGATGCGGTAGCGAACGGCGGCTAGATCGGTGGTAGCGTAGTTGTAGCCTCCATCAGTCTTTTGGACAATTAAGGGTAAAGGGTTTCCTTCTTTATTAGTGAAACCTTCTAGAAACACGCACTGAGCACCCTGGTTTTCCACCAACAAATCTGCTGTCTTTAGATCTTCTACAACGCTTTGAAGCAACGAGTTATAAAACGACTCACCGCGCTCCGTCAGGTGCACGTCTAGTAAGTCATAGATTTCTTGAAAAGCAACGCGCGACTGTTCACATAACAATCGCCATGCCCGCAACGAGTCCTCCTCGCCCGACTGTAGCCGGACAACCTCTAAGCGAGAAGTCTCTCGAAACGCTTCATCTTCGTCAAATCGCTGTTTTGCTTGCTTATAGAAAGTTGTTAAGTCGCCTATCTGTAAGGCGTTCGCTGTAGTCAGGGCTTCAGGACAAGTTTCCCGCAGGTATGTGATCAACATCCCAAACTGCGTACCCCAATCTCC
>DATNOY010000971.1:0-2381 GCA_036703495.1 Coleofasciculaceae cyanobacterium | reverse complement strand
ACTTGTCATTGCAGCACAGGCCAGTGTGAGTATGGAACAGGTCAAAATTGGGATTATTGGCGGCAGCGGACTCTACAAAATGGAGGCGCTGAAGGATGTGGAAGAGGTGCAGATTGATACACCCTTTGGCAGTCCTTCAGATGCTCTAATTTTGGGGACGCTGGAAGGAACTCGCGTCGCATTTTTGGCACGGCATGGTCGCAACCATACGCTGATGCCATCGGAACTACCGTTTCGGGCAAACATCTATGCGATGAAAAGCTTGGGTGTGGAATATCTGATCTCGGCATCGGCTGTGGGATCCCTGAAGGCAGAAGTCAAGCCACTGGACATGGTAGTGCCTGATCAGTTTATCGATCGCACCCGCAACCGCATCTCTACTTTCTTTGGCGAAGGAATTGTCGGGCATATTGCCTTTGGGGATCCGGTTTGTCCCAAGCTGGCAGAGGTGTTAGTAGAGGCGATCGCTTCCCTTCAGCTGCCAGAAGTGACGCTACACCAAGGCGGGACTTACGTGTGTATGGAAGGCCCGGCTTTCTCGACCAAAGCCGAGTCTCATCTCTATCGCAGTTGGGGTGCCACAATTATTGGCATGACTAATCTGCCTGAGGCAAAGCTGGCCCGAGAAGCCGAAATTGCCTACGCAACACTGGCAATGGCAACCGACTATGACTGCTGGCATCCTGATCACGATAGCGTCACGGTTGAGATGGTGATTGGCAACCTGATGAAAAATGCCGTCAATGCGCAGCGCATTATTCAAGAAACAGTGCGCCGCCTCAGCCAAAATCCACCGGCATCTGAAGCTCACTCAGCGCTGAAGTATGCCATCCTAACTCCGCTTGACAAAGTTCCGGTTTCTACCAAAGAAAAACTGGGTCTACTGTTGAAAAAATACCTATGATACAAAAATCATTGCTCTCTCTACTGGTTGCAGCAGGACTCACCCTAACACCGCTGGCTATGCCATCGGCTGTTTTGGCACAGCGCATTTCCAACTTTGATCCCCCTGCCAGCAGCGTTAATATTTCGCCCAATGCTTCCATTTCTGGACAGTTTGATACCACGACTGGCGTTGATGTTGATCTGAGCAGCGTCAAAATTTTTGTGAATGGGCGCGATGTCACGAGCCAAAGCACCATCACCCGCAGCTTTTTTACCTACCGCCCTACCCAGCCTTTGCCGCCAGGGCAGGTGCAGGTGCGAGTAGAGTTTAAGAATGTGAACGGTAACGCCCGCTCAGCCAGCTGGACATTCGCCGTTCAGCCCGCTCAGCCCGCCGGACAAATTTCAGCAGTTACTCATGATGGGGTCGGTTCAGTTTTGACGACTGGGCAAACCCTCACCATGACGCTGAAAGGCACGCCAGGGATGCAAGCGGCTTTTCTGCTAGTGCAAGATAATCGCGCGGTGCGAGAAATTCCGGCCCGGGAAACATCAGCTGGCGTATATACCGCAAGTCTCACGGTACAGCGAGGCGATCGCGTTAATGAAGGCATTGTCATCGGTCGGTTGGGGCGTTCTTCCCAAAGCGGACAAACTGGAGCTCAAGGCGTCTATGCAGCAGCTTCCCAACCCGTTGCCTTTAATTCAGGCAGTACAGAAGGGGGGACGGGCGGCTCTACAGGCGGTGGCTCTACGGGCGGCGGTACCACAACGCCTGGCAACACAGCGCTGCAGCCCCGCTTTACTAGCCCCCGCGATGGCGATACTGTGAGTACAACTGGATTTACGCTAGTAGGACAAACCCGTCCCAATGCCAAAGTCCAAATTAAAGTGGTAGCAGGCGCATCCATTTTAGGAATTACCGTGGGTGGGCAGACAGTTGTAGATGAGGAACTCACTGCGGACAATGCGGGTCGCTTCCAGGTGGAAGTGCCAGCGCCACCCGTGAAAGTGCCCGGACTGCGCTATCGGGTGCAAGCCACCGCCCGTGAAGGCAACCAGACCAGTCCGCAAACGCAAATTACCTTGCGATCGCGCTAATCGCTCGGGCAATCACCGCCCAGATGTTCTGCCAGCGTAGGGGCATATCGCAATGTGCCCCTGCCAACCCTCCCCAACGCTCTTTTGCTCTCTTATCCCCGAGGGATTATGCATCACGGATTATTCAAAAAACGCGGATTGCTTGCCCTCATGGTCATCGGGGGATTAAGCGGACTGATCGTGACTGCTCTGTCACCACGGGCAACGGCGGCTGAGCGAGTAGTCATGAAGTATCAGATTTTTCGTCGCTCGGTTGCCGTTGCCGACCTCACCCAGTTTGCCAAAACTGGCGAGACTACCCGCCCGTTGCGCACCTACCTCCGCATGTCGGGTCAAGATCCCGACAAGATTCGCAAAACTTTGACAGATGAAGTGGATGTGAATGCAGTCACCCT
>DATNOY010000970.1:0-4420 GCA_036703495.1 Coleofasciculaceae cyanobacterium | reverse complement strand
GCTTGCCCCTATTTTGTACGGAATTTTTGTACTGCAAATTGAGAGCAGCCATTGAGAGCAGCCATGGATTTTTACCAGGCTTCTTCATAATAAGAGCCATCCTGAGGATTTCCAGGATCGTCCATAGATGAACTGTTGTCGGCTGCATCGGTAGAGTCTGCATGATCTGAACTGTCCGCATGATCCGAGCTATCTGAATCATCCAAATTGCCCGAAGCTTTATCTAGGTTCGATTCTGACAGTAATTCCTCCGGCAAGCTGGGTTCAATTTTTTCCGTCATGATCAGCGTCTGCATCACCGACTTAACGATGGGTGCAGCGACCGTCCCACCATAAGCATCATCGCCTTGAGGTTCATCGACTACGGCTAACACTGCATAGCGGGGGGCTTCAGCTGGGAGCACGCCCACAAAACTCGTAATTCGGGCTCCGTCAATATAGCCACCATCAGGGCTGGCTTTTTGAGCCGTTCCTGTCTTGCCAGCAATGCGATAGCCGGGGATTTGGGCGGCTTTACCGGTGCCCTGAACCACGACTTGTTCCATCATGCCTAGGACGGTTTTAGAATGCTGGGGCGAGATCAAAGACTTGGGTTGGGGAAAATTGGGTCGCCAGCTGAACTGTCCTTTACTATCTGCCAAACCTTGAACCAGATGAGGCGTAATCAGCTTGCCGCCATTCGCGACCATGCTATGCAGCTGGATCAACTTCATGGGCGTTAGAGAGAACCCCTGACCAAAAGCAGTGGTCGCGGGTTCTATGGCAGCTTCAGTAAATTGCTGATAGGTTTTCATTTGCCCTGCGGCTTCGGCCGGTAAGTCAATCCCGGTAGGTTTATCCAGCCCCATGCGCTCTAGCCAGCCGTAGTAAACGCCGGGGTCAAGGTGTTGCATCACATGCACCATGCCGACGTTACTGGAATATTGCAAAACTTCTGCAATGGAAAGATTGCCTCTACCGCCCATGGATTCGGAGTCAGAGTTTTGAATCGTCCACCCTTCAATCTGGATCGACCCTTCGTCGTATACCGTATCGTTCGGCTGAATCGCACCGGATTCCAGGGCGATCGCAATATTGACGGGCTTAAAGGTAGATCCTGGCTCATACAGATCGCTAATCACCCAATCCTTCAGCCGCTCTAGGTTAGCCTCGTAAAACTTATTGGGGTCGTAGGAAGGTTCCGATACCAGCGACACAATCGAGCCATCCTGCACATTCATTACAATCACAGTGCCGCGTTTAGCGCTGTATTTTTTCATCATCTGCTTGAGCGCATAGCGGGTGGCTCGTTGCAGGCGACTGTCGAGCGTGAGCTGCAAGCGCAGATCATTTTTCTGGGACTCTAAGAAATCAGCGGGCAAACCTACAGGAATTACAGAACCATCTCCTGATCGGCTGAGCTGCATACTGCCGATCGGCTGCTGTAGTTCCTTCTCCTGATAGGCTTCAATGCCAGCCTGCCCTTGGCGATCGAGATTGACATAGCCCACAATATTGGCCGACAAATCTTGTTGAGGGTAAAGGCGCTGCTGATGGGGTTCTAGATCCAAGCCGTCTTGACCCAACTCTTCAATCCGGCGCGCCAGATCTTCAGGAATAGTTTCTAAAATGCGAATGCCGCTGTCGGCTGAGTTGAACTGCTGCACCAGGTGATCAGTTGGCACATTGAGGATGGGAGACAGCTCCGTCGCCACGGCTGACTTTGGCTTCCCAAACATATAGGGATGCGCATAAAGCGTATACACGGGCCGATCGATCGCTAATACATCACCATTGCGATCGACAATCGGGCGGCGAGGCGTGATCGGGTTAAACGCCACCATGTGCTGCGATTTTGCCTGCTGCTGCAACATGGATGCCTCAAACACCTGAATCCGAAATAGATTGAGGGCAAGCCCCAACATGCCCAACAGCAAAATAATCCAGACCAGCGCCAACCGGGCTTTGGGGACTCGGTTCAGCGTCTCTTGGGCAAGGGGCGTTAACCGGCGACGATGCGGCAGTGTTGTAGAACGGGGCGATCGCGGCGGTGCGGCACTGTCCCGGGTTTCAGCTCGTTGAGCGCCCCTAGCTGCCCCTCTTCCAGAGGCAACCTGTTTAGGGATAGGACGCTGCCGCCGCGCCTGAGGATGGCGGGCACGGGAAGCACGAAACGACGGAAACGAAAGAGCCATCAGCGAACCTCAACGAAAAGCCTCAGATTTTATGGGTGGGCTGCCGGGGAGCTACCCTGGCGCGAGGGCAACATCCTCACCCCTTTTCCCCAGAATTTACGGGATAAAGTGCTAGTTCGGCTTGCCTAATTTCTGGCTTGCCTAATATCCCAGAGGGCGAGCCGGGATCGGTTGCGGCGGCGGCAGATTTACTTCTGGCTCCACTGCAGGACGCTGAGGTGCAGGGGCTAAGTAAATCGTGTTACCTGGATCGGGCAGCACTAGTCCCACATCCGGCGCTTCGGCCTGTTGAGCTATCTGGTTTTTCAAAACTTCGTTGGCGGCTGTTAGCTGACGCTCTTGTTTTTGCAACGCTTCTAAATGACTGTAGGCGTGTCCCCATCGCTGTTGGGTGTAAACTGTCCAGCCATAGACAGCGAGTAACCCGATAATCAGAAGCAGTGTGGATACCGATGAGAGGCGTTGAAGTTTCACCAGAACCGTTAGCCAAGCAGGAGCGGGCTGGCGTTGCGGGAAGGCCTGTACGACAGGACGCTGACGCGTTTTGGGCGGCTGAGGGCGTTTGTTAGGGTGCCCAGATTGTTTGGACTCTCGCCTGGCATCCATTGCCACAACCGATCGCCTGGGAGCAGGCTGCTGCCCCGATCTCATCGCTGATGCCATAACGCCGACTCCTCCAACCGATTGATAAATTCTGCAATCACTCTCATATCCACACCGCTTTCTGCTGAATCAGGCTGTTATGTGCTTATCAGTATGTGCTCATCAGTCCACCAAGTTAACCCTATTGAAGCCGATCTGCAGTGGATCAAGCTGTCTTTATTGCCAGGAACTTCAGTCACACTCTGGATGTAGGGTTCACAATAAAGATTATGCCCGTGCCTACCCGCTGAAAGTCATACTTTCTGGTGCTTGAAGCGCGGGGCTTGCCCTACAGTTTCCACAGGGGCTTGCCCCACAGTTTCCACAGTATAAAGGGGACTGGGAAAATGATCACCTGCTCCCAAAAATATCTCTATCTCCTTAACTTTTTCACCCTCTTATTTCTTACTTCCTCATGCTGATTACCACTCCAGCCTTGGATTCCATTCTCCAGCGTGCTTTGGCAGGCGAAGATATTTCAGAAGCAGAAGGCGTAACCCTACTGCGGCAGACCGAGGAGGAGGCGATCGCTGCCATTCGTCAAACCGCTGATCAGCTGCGGCAGCGGCAAGCTGGCGATACCGTTACCTATGTAGTCAACCGCAATATTAATTTCACAAACATCTGCGAGCAGCACTGTAGCTTCTGTGCCTTTAGACGAGATGAAGGGGACGAAGGAGCCTATTGGCTAGATGAAGGCGTAATTTTGGAAAAAGCGACAGATGGCGTGCGGCGAGGGGCCACCGAAATTTGTATGCAGGGAGGCCTAAACCTGAAAGCCAAGCTAGAGGGTCGGTCTTTGCCGTTTTATCTGCGCCTGGTACAAACGATTAAAGCCGCTTTTCCAGACTTGCATCTGCATGCCTTCTCGCCGCAGGAGGTGCAGTTTATTGCCAGAGAAGATGGCTTGAGCTATGCAGCCGTGATTACGGCCCTGCAAGAAGCGGGCGTTGGCTCTATGCCCGGTACTGCTGCGGAAGTTTTAGATGATGCGGTACGACGGGTAATCTGCCCTGAGAAAATGAATGCGGCAACCTGGCTGGAAGTGGTGGGGACGGCGCATCAGCTGGGGATGCCCAGCACCAGCACGATGATGTCGGGGCATATTGAAACGCCAGAACAGCAGATGCGGCATTTGGGACTGCTGCGATCGCTGCAGCAAACTTCCCTCCGTCGAGGCAATGCTGGCTTCAGCGAATTTATCCTGCTGCCGTTTGTAGGGCAAGAAGCACCGAAGCCATTGCGCCATCGGGTAGGACGCGATCAGCCGATCTTGTCAGATGCACTGCTGCTGATGGCGGTGGCCCGCATCTTTTTAGGCAACTGGATTCCCAACCACCAGCCCAGTTGGGTCAAGCTCGGTTTAGCCGGAGCCACGGAATCGTTAACCTGGGGCTGTAATGACTTGGGCGGCACTCTGATGGAAGAACACATCACCACGATGGCCGGCGCACTGGGCGGGACTTGCATGGAGGTGGAGACGTTGCGATCGGCTATTCATTCTCTGGGGCGACCGGCTCAGCAGCGAGATACGTTATACGGTCGGTTGGGAGAAGCGCATTAAGGATCACGAATTAATTAAAACCGAACTTTTAATTTTTGAA
>DATNOY010000969.1:0-7705 GCA_036703495.1 Coleofasciculaceae cyanobacterium | reverse complement strand
AAAAGCCCCCATGGCGAAGGATCGATCGCCATGCTGGAACATCTGCTTCCCTGGTGGCAGGGCAAGCTGTTTGTCTTGTGTTTGCTAGGGTTTGTGGCAACCGATTTCGTGATTACCATTACGCTTTCGGCTGCCGATGCCACAGCCCACATCATTGAGAATCCCCTCACCCCCGCTTTTCTGCATGGCCAGTCAATTGCCGTGACGCTGGTGCTCGTGGCGTTACTGGGTGCCGTTTTTCTCAAAGGCTTTCGAGAAGCGATCGGTTTAGCAGTGGTTCTGGTCGGCGTTTATCTGCTGCTGAACAGCATCACCATTGGCGTGGGTCTCTATCAAATTCTGCATCACCCGTCTGCCATTGCAGATTGGCAAAGTGCGCTGTTCGCCAACCATTCCAATCCATTGGCTATGTTAGGCGTCTCTCTGCTGCTGTTTCCCAGGCTAGCCCTAGGACTGTCCGGGTTTGAGACCGGCGCATTGGTCATGCCGCTGGTCAAAGGTGATAGCGACGATACAGAGGAACATCCTCGGGGGCGGATTCACAACACGTACAAGCTGCTAACCACGGCGGCGGTCATTATGAGCTTCTTTTTGATCACCAGTAGCCTGGTGACAACGCTATTAATTCCGGCAGCAGAATTTCAGGCGGGCGGCAAAGCCAATGGGCGGGCCCTGGCTTATATTGCCCATTCCTATCTAGGCAACAGTTTTGGCACCGTGTACGATCTCAGCACGATCGCTATTCTCTGGTTCGCAGGCGCGTCGGCCATGGCCGGGTTGCTCAATATCGTCCCCCGCTATTTGCCCCGTTATGGCATGTCACCCAACTGGACAAGGGCTCTGCGGCCTTTGGTGCTGGTCTTCACAGCGATCGCCTTTGCCGTCACGATTTTATTTCAAGCCAGCGTCGAAGCGCAGGGCGGGGCTTATGCAACGGGCGTACTGGTGCTAATTAGCTCAGCCGCATTAGCCGTCACCCTATCGGTGCATCGTCGTCGCGCCAAGCGAGCAACCGTCATCTTTGGCATAATTACGCTTGTATTCTTCTACACCACGATCGTTAATATCATCGAGCGTCCAGAAGGCATCCGGATTGCAGGGTTCTTCATCGGTGCCATCATCCTCACCTCACTGGTTTCACGGGTATGGCGATCGACTGAGCTGCGAGCAGAATACATTGAAATTGATGAAACGGCCTCTCGTTTCATTGCCGAAGAGAATCAAGGCACCATTCGGATGATTGCCAATCGTTTGAATGTAGGGGACGAGCAAGAATATCTTTTGAAAGAGCGGGAAGTCCGAGAAGACAACCATATTCCCCCTACCGATTCAGTGCTCTTTCTCGAAGTTCAAATTTCTGATGCATCAGAATTTGCCGATATTATTCGGGTCAAAGGGGTAGAGGTTGGCAAATACCGGATTTTGCGAACCCAGAGCGCGGCCGTCCCTAATGCCATTGCCGCCATTCTGCTGCACATCCGGGATCAAACGGGGAAACTGCCGCACGTTTATTTTGGCTGGTCAGAAGGAAATCCGATTCAGTATTTGCTGCGCTTCATTTTGTTTGGGGAAGGGGATATTCCCATCGTTACCCGCGAAGTTCTCCGCAAAGCCGAGAAAGATCCTAAACAGCGGCCTGCGATTCATGTGGGCGGTTAGTCCAACCCGGTTGGGCTAAACTCCAGGGCAAAGATTTTTGCCCTGGACATCTATCCAAATCCAGCGGCTGATGCAACTACGCAACCGGTTTAGGGTGAACAGCAACGGCGGCATTCACCAAGCCCAGCAAAGAACCTGCTTGTTCCTGCCCTCCCGTTGCCAGGTCGCTATGGCAAAGATAGACCCGTTCTCCGGCCCGGTGGAGCAAATCGAGCAGCTGACGCTGCAGCCGCTGTTGATCCATGGCCAGGGTATCTTCAGGAGTCCATAACCGCTGTCTGTCCCAATTCTGGAGGAATAAGGGGGCTCCAAATAAGGCTCCGCCCCCGGTCAACCAGAGTGGAGAACCCGCGTCTAGCCAAAATTGCCAGCGATGGCACTGGCGATCGCTACGGTACTGATAAATAGTAGCCAGCGTTATGGCATGGCTCGCTTTACCTAGCGGGCGCACCGGGTAGGGATCGGCTGTGATAGTGCCGTCTCGCAAAAGCTGAATGAATTGCCCAACCGATGCGGCGATCGGGCTGTCTGGACGGGGCGGCTGTCCCAACCGCAGCGGTGCACCCGATTGAATCGCCTCAAATTGCCACTGCCGAGTTTCCACTTCCCAGTAGTGCTGGGCAGTTTCCATCAATTCCCGCAGGGCAGCTAGCTGATCGTAGGGCAAGTGGCTACCGCCGTAGAAAAACCTTTGAATCGCCCGATCGAGCAAGACAATCGGGCTGGGCAGCAGGTGCTGTTGCTGCTGGGATCGCTGAATCTCCAGCCATTGCAAGATTTCAGCATAGGCTTGCGTTGCCTGATAGCCCAACCGATCCCAGCGAGGAAACACGCTGACAGGCAGCAGTTGAGGAGAATCGGGATCGGGTACAAAGCAGTGATCAATCAAAAGTCCGGCCCGGACAGGATCAATGCGGTAAGCGGGGGTGCTGGCAGCAGGCGAAAAGAAGGGCGGCAAGAGTGCTTCTTCTGTCCCCTGCATCTCTGCCAGACCCGTCTCTGCCAGACCTATCTCTGCCAAACCCATCTCTGCCAGACCCATCTCTGCCAGACTACCGGCATCCTGACTCAGCAATACCAGCATGGCAGCAACGGATTCCCGATCGACCAAGCGCCCCAGTCCAGGATAGACCAGCGCCAGTAACGTCAGTAATGCTCGAATCGTAGGGGAACTAGCCAGAGGCTGCTGGTCGTTCAGAGAGCGAACGGCAATCCCCTGACGGGCCAGAATTTCCCGCAGCGTATAGCGAGCGATCGCATCCATGCCCGGCGCAATCACCGCAATATCCTCGGGGTGAACCCGTTGGGTTTGCACGGCTTCCACAATCACTTCAGCGGTTTGCCGCAGCAGCTCCGCCCTAGACGTAGTTTGGAGTGCTTGAATAGCATCGGGCAACAGGGGCAAAATCATCGGCTCCTGTACCCACTCCACAACTAAATCACCCCAAGTGGCTCCCAGGCTCTGCTCAGGAGCAGGTGCCGTCTCACTGGCTTGACAGCGGGCTGCCAAACCTGACAGATGGGATGGATCAGCCCCCAGCCCCAAGCGAATTGCGCCCTGAGGATTGTAGGTGAAGGCACAGGGAATCTTTTGATCGAGGAAAAACTCGAACAGCAGGCGAGCGATCGCCGGATATTCATCCACATCATCGGCTAATACCGCCTGATAGCGCTGCTTCAGATGGTTTTGATAAACCGGGTGCGGCAACAGATAGCGCCAATACAATTCAGTAATGATGCCATAGGTCAGCAGTCCCCTTTCCAGGCACCAGTTCCACCATTGGTGCAGAGCCTCACCCATCGTTTCCCAAAGCTCCAGCGACCCTTCTTGCTCGGCAATGCCCTGCTTGAGCAAGAGGGAGATCTCTTCGTGGGGCGTGCCGCTAGCCGCCGCCAGTTGCAGCAGGTCAAGGGTACGCCGTACCACAAAGTAGTCGCTGATCCCATCTTGACGCAGACTGCCATTGAGCAGGTGCGATCGCCACAGTCGGGTAGCCAGCTGCTGCTCAGTTTCTGGACGCAAGCGCACCGGAAACTGAGTGCGTAAGTGCAGCTGCTGGGCCAATAGGGGATAGAACAGTTGCACCTCATCTTGAAAGAAGCCCAGAGGAGTGGCAGAGTCAAAGGCAAACTGACCTTCTGTGGCAGCGGTGAGCCGGTCTGCTAAATCCAGCCGATTATCGCCGATCGCTGCAAATACCAGGATGGACGGGGGAATCTGATAGCGCACTGCCGTTTTTGCCCGAGCTGCTTCTGCCCACCGTTGGAATTGCTCAATCAAACGCGTTGTTTTGCCGCTGCGGGTTGCACCAGTAATCCAAAGAGAATCGGAAGACACCAATAGTCCTTCAGCGAATTTGTTATGATACTACGTACTCTACTTATTAAGTTCTAAACAGAGCAAGTTTGCGACGGATTGGCAGTTCCAATCTGTTCGCTTCCTTCATTCTATTAATCCTAGCTTAGTCTAAGATTTTCAACCGCAGCAGCAGGCTAAGCCTCCCCAAGAGATTAAGCAAGAATCTGTTGAAACGCAGCCGTTCAATTCACCCTCAAAAAAGCTGAATTCTATTTGAATCAATGACCTTCGACCCAAACATGAGAAATTCTTTTTTGGCTTCTCTACGAGGTTACTTACGTAGCGCAAATCGCTGGCTACTGAGGACACCCGATCGGGCGTTAAATGAAGCCTATGACGCTGCCGTCATGATTAAAGGGCTGGAGGATGCTCATTTTGGAGGCAACAAAGTTGCATTTGATTCTGGCAACTACAGTAAGAGCGCCCAAAACTACTTTGAATCAGAACTCAAGAAATATTTAGACATTATCAAAATCCGGTTAGCTGAATTCAAACTCAGCAGTTCAGTCGTTCGCCTTTCCAGTCAGTCTGATCCATCTAATCAAGCGATTACCGAGGTGCAGCTAGAGGATAACTCTAGCGATTTACGCACCATTAATGTCATTGATAGACCGGCTTTGATCCTCAAAAAGCTGCGCTTTATCGATGAGATTTTAGCCCGGTATGAAAATAAAGCCACCAATCCCCTCAGCCCGATCGTTGTTTCTGAACCGAGGCAAATTACGGCTAATGCTCAACCGAATCGCGTCAATTTGATGGCAGAGGCGCGATCGCCTGAGCGCAACATTAAATCCATTAGCGATAAAACGGGAGTGCTGCCGCGATCGATTCTAGAAACGGTAGATCGGATCAGACGCGATTTAGATCCTGAGTCAGAGAAAGAGGTCGTTCAAACTTTTCGTAAATCTAAGTCTAGAACGATCGTGGCGACCCGTTTTTTGCTCTTACTGATCATCGTGCCGCTACTGACGCAGCAAGTTTCCAAAAATTTTCTGGTTGGCCCGATTGTCGATCATTTTAGAACCGACAATGAAGCTGCTGCCACGTTTTTAAACACTGAATTAGAAGAAGAAGCGCTCACTGAACTGCAACGATTTGAGCAGCGCCTTCGCTTTGAAATGTTGATTGGTAAAATTCAGCCTCAGAAAGAATCAGAAATTGTCGATCAGGTGAAAGAGAAGGCGGCAGAAATTGAAGAAGAATACCGCCGGCTGGGATCAGACGCTATTAAAAATGTCTTCTCAGATTTGCTGGCTTTAGTGGCATTTGCAGTAGTCGTATTTTTTAGCAAACGCGAGATCGCCGTACTCAAATCCTTTCTCGATGAGCTAGTCTACGGCCTCAGCGACAGCGCCAAAGCGTTTGTGATCATTTTGTTCACCGATATCTTCGTCGGCTTTCACTCGCCTCACGGCTGGGAAGTGCTGCTGGAGGGCGTGTCTAAACACTTAGGCTTACCTGCAAACCGCGACTTTATCTTCCTATTTATTGCCACATTCCCGGTGATTTTAGACACGATCTTCAAATATTGGATTTTTAGATATCTCAACCGGGTCTCCCCTTCTGCTGTTGCAACTTACAGAAACATGAACGAATAATTATTGGGCATGTCACCTAAATTAACGCCTGAATTACTGCCTAAGCGGTCTTCGTCCTCTAATCTGCCCCATTCTTTTGGGGTTCTAGATCTGACGCTTTTAGGGCTGAGTTCTGTTTTGGGTACAGGTGTTTTTGTAGGAATTGGTATTGCAGTGCAGGTTGCCGATTCTGGAGCGATCGCCGCCATAGCGCTGGCAGCATTGCTGGCGCTATGGAGTGAACTGAGCGCAGCACAGCTTTGGATCAACCGCTCAGCAGTCAGTGGCACCTATGAGTATGGCTATCACTATTTGAGCCCGTGGTTAGGGTTCACCGCAGGCTGGGCATTTTTGTTGGCCAAAATTGCCTCTGCGGCCACCGCCGCCCTGGGATGTGCCGAATATCTGCTTAGTGCTTTGGGCCAAACTGAGGTCTTGTGGCTGATCCCAATCGCCCTAGGACTGGTGGCCCTGCTGACCCTTATTCTCTTGCGAGGGCTGCATCAGGCTGGCTTTTCTAACCAGCTGATTGTCTTGGTGACTTTGGTTTCGCTGCTGTTTTTTATCGGCACAGCGCTGCGACAGCACAGTGCCTTCCTGCTACCCCCAACCGCAAAACCACCCATTGCCTCGCTGCTGCAAGCCACAGCCCTGATGTTTGTCGCCTATCTGGGGTACGGGCGTATGGCTTACCTTGGCAATGCAGTTCGCCAACCTCGGCGCAGCATTCCGCAAGCGATTGTGCTGACCCTGCTGGTAGCTCTGGTGCTCTATCTAGGAGTGGTGATCGCTGGCATCAGCAGTCTGGGTGTGCAAGGATTCGGAGAGACAGTCAATACCTACCTTGCCCCACTCAGCCGGGGTGTTCAGAAACTGAGCATTGCTGGAGGGGTGCAAATTGTTGCAGTCGGCGCAATTGTTGCTATGTTGACGGTGCTGCTCAACTTGATGTTGGACTGTATGCAGATGTTACAGTCCATGGCAGAGCAACAAGATATTCCCTGGAGATTTGCTCGCTTCAATGCGACTGGAACCACGCCAACGGTAGCGGTCATCACAGTAGGTAGCGCGATCGCTTGCCTGATTTGGATTGGGGATGTCAGAATTACCTGGTCTTTTAGCGCTTTTTCAGCCCTGATCTATTACGCGATTACCCACTGGGCAGTGCTGAAACTATCGCCTCAAGAGCGCCTTTATCCCCGGCTCTTTACTCAATTGGGGCTGGGGGTTTGCCTGTTCCTGGCGTTTTGGGTAAATTGGCGAATCTGGCTCGTCAGCCTTGGGTTGTTAGTAGTGGGCTTAATTTGGCGGGGCATTAACCAATGGGTGAATGAGCAGTCGAGAGAATGAGCAAGCAAGCGCATGAGCAAGCGAGACAGCCCAACCGGGATGAAAGGGACCTGGGTTAGCAGATTTTTAATTGGTACGCTGATTCTTGGAGCCCTGGTCGGCTGTACTACGCTCCTGCAACAGGTGAACCGCAGCTTCGGCAATCCTAATCTGGTGCTGGGCAACCCCAGTGCCGCGATCGCCAGTGCCGACAGCGCGGATAACTATCTCATCACTAAGCCGCAATATGCGCTGTCTTATAACCGCGATAAGGGCATCCCCAATTGGGTAAGCTGGCAGCTGAATGCCTCATGGCTTGGCACATTGCCTCGTCCTGCCTTTACCGCCGACCCCTTGCTGCCAGAGGGTTGGTATCGCGTCAGCCCGGATGACTATACCGGCAGTGGGTTCGATCGCGGACATATGATTCCGGCAGCCGATCGCAACCGCAACCCTGACGACAGCAAAGCCGTCTTTCTGATGACCAACATTTTCCCGCAAGCACCCGACAATAATCGCGGCCCTTGGGAAGAGTTAGAAAGCGATTGCCGAGATTGGGTCAAAAAAGGTAAAGAGCTTTATATCATTGCAGGCACTGCTGGATCGGGAGGCACTGGCGAAAAGGGCAAGCGAGACACAATTGGTCGCGGTAAGGTAGCAGTTCCGGCTAGCACTTGGAAAGTCATTGTAGTCCTCGATCGCCCCGGCTTGGGATTATTGGACATCACTCCCTCAACTCGCGTGATTGCAGTGAATATGCCCAATCAACAGGGCATTAAGG
>DATNOY010000968.1:0-3983 GCA_036703495.1 Coleofasciculaceae cyanobacterium | reverse complement strand
CGGACTCATCACCAGACCGTAACCATGTGTATATTTTAACCGTTGATTCACCCAGGTCTGAGCTTCTTGGGGCAGTTGAGCATAGGATAATTCCCGTGCCGATAGCATCACCTGTTGATAGTCGTTGTTCAAGGTGTAGCGATCGACATCCACATCGGTGAATGTGTAGTAGAGTCGAATTTCCTGAAGTTGCTTGTAGGTGCTGAGTAAGGGGCGGTAATCCCAAAGTCGAATATTGCGAACGGTAGGCTGGTTATTTTGCAAGGATTGGCGGTTGAGGGTGGCGATCGCCGCATAGCGTTCTTTCTTGACATCGTTGAGATGATACGCTGCCTGGGTGAACTGGATATTGTGCTGAATATAGGGTTTTTCTCGGGTCAATTCATTGGGATTTACTATGAACTGTTGCACAAACCAGGGATACACCCCATTCAAAATAACAAACGCCACTACCAAGAGGGTGAGTCCTTGCACAGGGAGTGCAAAACTACGGCGATGCATCGAAAGGAAGAATAAAAGGGCAACCCCTAGCGACAGGACACCCATAATCAGATACGCCCATAATCGGGCATGGACATCGGTATAGCTGGCACCAAAGACGACTTTACCGGAGGAGGTGAGCAGGCGATATCGATCCAACCAGAAGCCCCAGGCAACCAGGAGAAAGGTCGTGCCCAACAGCAGGCTCAAGTGCGCCTTGGCACTGCCCATGACCTCCACCCTCGACCGATCGCCCACGATCATTACGCCCCGCAGCAGGTAAACCGCTGTGGCCAGGGCGATCGCAGGCAGGATGAGTCCCAATAGCCATAGGCGGATCCCTTCATAGAGCGGTAGTTGAAATAGATAGAAACTCAGGTCGTGCTGGAAGATCGGGTCTTGTTTACCGAACGGGGTCGGATGTAAATATTTCAGCACTGTTTCCCAGGCGGATAGGCTGGAAGCTGCTGCTATCAGGGCAATGAACAGAATCAGCGCACCTGCAACCAGATTGAAAAAATGATCGACACTCGCTTGCAGTTGCAACTCATTCGTTGGCACTAAAGCCCACCCCCGTGTACGCGAGTTTCGCATTGCCAGCCGATAGGTGCCCCAGAGAAAAGCGTTGTAGGCAACAAACGCAACGCACCAGAGCAGCACCTGCCAGGTCAATCGTGTCCAGAAGACGCTAGCAAACTCGATCGCGCCAAACCACCAGGCTTCGGTCAATAAATGGACTAGAGTCTTTGAAAGTACAATGGCTAAAATCAACAGGAGAGCGATGGTTGTGATCGCCCTCTGACAGTGTTTCATGCTAAACCTACTCCAGGGTCGCCTGAATCGTGTAGGGATGGGAATAGTGGTAGTGATGGATGCGATCAAGCAACCAGAAGGCAATGACCGTGCCCACCAGATGAGCAGCAATTAGAGTGATGTTGGCTAGAACCACAAACACATCCATTGCGCGCACAATTTTATTGGGATCCAGAATGGCCACTCCCGGTGGTTGTGAAACGGTTTTTGCAACTAAGACTCCTACACTGGTTCCTGCTCCGAAGAGGGATAGCAGGATGCCAGTAAAGCCAATCAGGGCGCTGAGACGCAGCAGATAGATGGCACCCGTTTTTCGAGGATGTAGCAATCCACCAGGTTCATGCAATAAGCCTTTGGCAATGCGGATGTAGCGAACATTGAACAGAATGCCGACCACCAGCAACGCAATCCCACACATGGCCCAGAAGATGGACAGCCCCGTATTCGAGGAAGTATCAGAACTAAAGGCTTGTCCAGAAATTGCTAGCAGAAGGGCGATCGCCGCCCCAAATGCCATCACCAGCTGTACCCAAAAACCAACCCAGCCGGAAAACCGAAATGTTTTGGCCAGTTTACTCAGAGCAGCGGGAATTTCGGAGGGATGGTGTTGCGTCAGCATAGCGGCATCCTGTGAGTTTCACTTGGTATCTCATCGATCAGTGCCAGTTCAACCTCAGTCATCGTCAAGTTTTCCAGGCAAGTTTTCCAGGCAAGTTTTCCAGGTTTTTCTACAACAGATTGCGCTGTTGTTCGGTCAGTTCCTAGACTGTTTCACCTCCAACGTTCTTATATCGCAATCCCAAATGATTAGTGAGCAGGGTATGGGGGCACTGCCCCCGCCTTGGGGACAAAGTCCTCAAACCCCTTGTAGGTTTTCTCAGGACTGATTTAGGACTGCTATGGGAGGTGTTGATGATTCAGCGTGCCAGATTTGGGAATAGACCCGGATATTGTTGGAAGGCGCGAATGCTGCTGTCGTCAGCTGCCGTCATGGGACTCACCACCTCATTTGATCCTAGGGAGAAGTTTTGAGGATCTTGTGAAGGGGTTCAACGAAACAGCAAGAGTCCCTACCCTCGGCGAAGCGGGGTAAGAAGAGATAGCGCGTTCCTAAAGCAGCTAGTAGACCTCGGCTGCAATCCAGCGATCGTTTGGCGGATGAGGGTCTCGCTCACGTGGGCCAGTTGCCCGCACTCCGATCGCTCCATTGCCGCCATCCTATACTAGTATTACGCCAAAGGATGACAAGGATCACAAGGTGATCGCGGCAGTCACGAGATCCAGCAGAACCGCCTCCTGCCGTAGCCTATGAATCACTTGCTCTACCGCCAGAGTGCTGCCCGTCAACAGCAGGCGCAAGCCATCAGGGGAAGTGGCGATCGTTTCGACCTGGATTGCTTCCGGATCGAACAGAATATCTTGAAGGCTGGAAACTTTGGCAATGGCGATCGCCCGCAGCCTTGGATCATCATACGGATAGCCAGTAACTTGCAACACACTCGACAAACGCTCTAGCGCACTCAGCAACATCTCTTTTTTGCGTTCTGTAGCTCGAAAGCTGAGAATCAGCCGACCCTCTTCGAGCGTAGTGGCAGCAATACCGCTGCCCAAGATCGCCTCTAGCGAGATGCCTCGGTTGGAGAAAACTGAAGCTACAGCCGTCAGAGATCCAGGACGATCAAGGGCCTTGACCACAAACACCCAGCGTTGCTCACTCATGCCAAATCCTCCTGCAGCCGCTGGCTCAGATCCATTGCTATTAATTTGAGCATTTGTACCTCTTCTTCCCAGAGCTGTAGGGGCACCACCTGTGTCCAGCCAAACGGCGTCACAATGATTGGCACTCCCAGAGGCGTATTAATCCCATAAAATTCACCGCTCAACTGCACCTGAGCCGAAATAACGGCTTCTCGACCGTCAAGTAACGTTTTGACAAGATCTACCGTCACGTTGGCTGTAGCCGAGATAGTTTTTGCGCCAGACATGTGGGTAACGTAGGGTTTTAGCACTACCCGCAGATCTGGAGAGAGGCGATCGACATGCTGATAGGCTGCCGCGACTTGTCCCTGGCTCAGGTAATCAAAAATCACCTGCTTTTCCCGCTTCAGATCCGCTGGAAAGTCACGGACGGTACTGCCTCGTCGCAGCCGTTTCAAGGTGGCATCTAGCTCCTCAATGTCCATGCCCTGTACCTGCACGCTGCTCCAGAGGGGCACCATCTTATCCCCATGCTCTCCTACCACAAATCCTTTGACCAACTGGCGGCGAATCCCTAAATCATTGGCGATTTCTCTACGAAAACGCAGGGAATCTGAGTAAGCGCCAATGCCAATCACCCGCCGTCTCCCCAGGTAGCGACTAAAGACTTCGACTGCGAGTTCAACCGGATTGGTGACAATGATGATCACTTCATGCCCGTGACCATACTGGGCGATCGCTTTAGCATACTGTTCAAACAAAGCCAGATTAACTTTGGCGAGTTCGGCGCGGCTCTTAATATTACCGCTGATGGTTGCCCCTGCCGTCATCACAATCACATCAGCAACAATTTCCTCGGGGTGTAGCGCTACATCGAGTTCTGGAGCCATTTCAGCATAGGCATCGGTTAGATCGCTGCAAATACCTGCCAAAACTTGGGCACTGCGTCCGCCCGATCGCCCCACCAATTGCAATCGCTCGGAGGGTGAAAT
>DATNOY010000967.1:0-4831 GCA_036703495.1 Coleofasciculaceae cyanobacterium | reverse complement strand
GTATCATTGAGATAGGTCGTTGAAAGTGACACTTTTTGCTGGACTGACTTTGCCCTGATTCCGCCCTGATCTTGCCCTGATTTTGAGATGCCTGTTTGCCAGTAGATGGGCGTACCCATACGCAAAAAATATGTTTAAATTATACAGCGGTGAATGGAAGCTCTAGAAGATGTTTCAGAGCTGAAAGAGCCAATTTACTGTCTGCAGATGCGTCCCCCGTACTGACACTATACTAAAGAGGAGGGCTGAAAGGCGATTTTGGTGATTCTATCGGCAACCCAGCGATCGCCTGAGCCGCTGAGCAGAGGTTGCGCTCGGTAGAACTTTGCGTCTATTGTTAATTTTGTTAATTTTTTGAGGGCTTTGTCCTGCAAGGCGCTGCTTCGCTTTATCTCCGGTTGATTGTATGAATCAAGCTGCTCCGCTGGTGGTTGCTCAGCTCACAGATACCCACCTCTTTGCCGACGAAACCCTGACAATGCGGGGATTTACCACCGTTCGTTCCTTTCAGACGGTGGTAGAGCAAGTCAAACAGCTGCAGCCTGATTTGCTCTTGCTAACGGGGGATCTGTCTCAAGATGAAACGATCGCCTCTTATGAACAGCTGCGGGACAGAATTACGCCTCTAGGCATTCCGACTTATTGGATTGCGGGCAATCACGACCAATCGCTGGCCGATATGCAGCAGGTGCTGTCTACCGGGCCGATTTCTGATCAGAAGTGTTTTCAAGCAGGCGGCTGGCAGTTTATTTTGCTCAACTCAATGCTGGAGCAGCAGGTGTATGGGGAATTAACCGCTGAGGGGCTGGAACAGTTGGAGCAGCAGCTTCAGCAGGCACCCGATTGCCCAACTTTAATTGCGCTGCATCATCCTCCCTTAGCGATCGCTTCTGCCTGGATGGATGCCATTGGCTTGCAAAATCGGGAAGCCCTGTTTGCCGTCATTGATCGCCATCCTCAGGTGAAGCTGATCGTGTTTGGGCATATTCATCAAGCTTTCGATCGCCTGCGCCATGGGGTGCGCTATTTGGGTGCGCCTTCAACCTGCGTGCAGTTTTCACCTGATAGTGATGAGTTTGCTATTGATCGAGAGGCACAGCCCGGCTTTCGATTACTGGCGTTATATCCGGACGGACGGTATGAAACCAGCGTGCAGCGCGTAGTCTACGCTCAGCCGCTTGAACCTCAGCCTAGCGAACGCTGACGAAGCGCTCTTGAGCGATCGCCCGCAGGTTTTGCACTTCTTCTCGTCGTGAGACAGACAGGGGAATCATTGCTTTTAGGGTGTGCAGCAGCAGGGGAGTGTCTAACGGCTGCTTTTGGTGCAGGGCATGGTAGAGGGCCGCAATCACGGCTTGTTCAATTTCGGCTCCGCTAAAGCCGTCGGTTGCCTGGATCAGGGCAGGCAACTCGAACTGGCGAGGATTTTGCTTGTGTTGCAGCAGATGGGTTTGCAAGATGACGCCACGTTCTTGTTCGTTGGGTAGGTCTACAAAAAACACTTCATCGAAGCGACCTTTGCGGAACAGTTCGGGCGGCACCTGCGACAGATCGTTGGCGGTGGCGATGACAAACACCTCCTGCGATTTTTCCTGCATCCAGGTCAGCAGAGAGCCAAACAGCCGCCGACTCAGCCCGCCATCGGCTTCGCCAGTACTGGCTGTAAAGCTTTTTTCAATTTCGTCAATCCACAACACGGCTGGAGCCATTGATTCGGCCAAAACAATCGCCTGACGAAAGTTTTTTTCTGATTCGCCAATGTATTTGTCGTAAAGTTGGCCGGCATCGAACTTCAGCAGCGGCAGTTTCCAGGTATGGGCGATGGTTTTGGCGGCTAGCGATTTGCCACAGCCTTGAATGCCGACGATCAAAATGCCTTTGGGCGAAGGCAGATTCAGGGCTTGGGCTTGAGGCGTGAAGCCCATGGTGGCCCGGTCGAGCCAGCGTTTGAGATTGGCAAAGCCGCCCAGTTTTAGGGGCTTATCTTCCACTGGGAAATATTCCAATACGCCACCTTTGCGGATCATCTGGGCTTTGCGCTCCAGAATATTATTGACATCTGCAGCAGTGAGTTTGCCATCTTCCAGAGCCGCATAGGCGATCGTTTGTCTGGCTTGTTTCAGGGTCATGCCAATCAGGGCATTGACCAGATCTTGCATCTCCAGGTCAGTAAGTTCAACCTGCAGATGGTTTTTGGGCTTGAGCGATCGCACTACATCGGCTACCACCTGATGTAGCTCTTCTCGACCGGGTAATTTCAGGTTGAAATACACAGCATCATGGGCTAGCTGGGCCGGTAGCGGCACCGTGTCTCCCGAAACGACGATTGCCGAGTGAGTCTGAGAAAACTGTTGGGCAACTTCCCGAAATTGCCGGGTGAGGGTGGCATCGTCCTGCAAATGTTGGGCAAAATCCTTCAGCCAGAAAATCGCTTTGACATTCATCTCCTGGATGTGCCGGAGCATTTTGAGGGCATCGGCGGTATCGGCGATCGGGGCAGGTTTATTGGTTCCGACCGGCACACATTCGTTGATCCAGGGAGCTTGATAAGAACCAGGAGAGCGAATTAAGCCATGGGCTATACTCCACTCAAACAGGGGCAGGTTCATGTCGCGGGTGGACTCCTGCAGCAAGGTCTGCACCCGTTCTTCTTCTACGGTTTCGATCGCAATTAAGGGATGAAACGAAAGCACAAGCACCTGCATTTCGCGGATGCTGGCGGCAAGAGAAGTGGTGGATAGGTGCATAGCAGGAGAAGAACTCAGTGCTGACTAGAATTCCCTCAAAACTAGCAATTTCCTTTATTGCCGTGATGAGGTGAGTTGGAAGTTGCTGAAGTTATGTTTAGAGTTGGACAAGGGCGATCAGGTGGGTCAAAAACCAGAATGTGATTGGCTTACTACAACCGGGGGAATGCTTACGGCAGTCAGGGCAAACACACCCAAGCGCTCACAGATTTCGGTCAAGCTCTCAAATTCAAACCAGACTTAGCTAGCGCTCACTTAGGTCAGGGAATTGCTTATCGTCTTTCTGGCAATAGGAGTAACGCTATCCAAGCCTTTAAGAAAACCCTGGAACTCTCTCAAGATTCAGCTATGCGGCAGGCGGCTGAGCAAAATCTTCGAGAACTTGGATCGAAATAGGGAAACAAAGCGTATCGTGTCAGAAATTCAAGAATCAACTATTCAGTCCGATCGCCCCTCCCCTCCCCTCAGCCTGAAAAGCGATCGAGTTCAGTATCTTCAATTGAGGAACTTCTACAAAATCTCTATGAGGCGATCGAAGGGTGTTTATCAGCGATCGGCTGATGATGCAAAACCATTAACTGCTCAGCCCGCAAGACTTCTAACATATTTCGTGTCCACAAGGCATATTTCAGACCGCCGAAATGTCGCTATGATTCAGAAGAACGTAAGTGCTTGTGCTGATTGGAGCCATATGACGACAAAAGAGCAACTCCTTAAAGAAATTGAACAAGCTTCCGAGTCACTGGTAGAAGAAGTGTTCGGTTTTCTGGTTTCTGTGAAAGCTCGACACAGCGAAAACGATTCAGCCCAGCCTGATCCACTGCCGAAGCGCGATCGCCCCAGCAAACCCATTTGGGAAATTGCCCAAGAACTCACACAAGACATGACGATTGAGGAAATTGCTCAACTTCCTAAAGACGGTGCTGAACAGCATGATCACTACATTTACGGCATTCCCAAACGGGAAGAATGAAAACCGTCTTTGCTGATACCTTCTACTGGGTTGCACTCATCAATCCTGGTGATGATTGGCATAGTCTAGTTTTAGAGATTAGTCGATCGCTCGATCAAACCAAGATTGTGACAACAGAAGAAGTTCTAACTGAAGTCCTAACCTTCTATGCAGAATCCGGCAGTTCTATGAGACGACGAACTGTTGCATTCATAGATAGCATTGTGAACAATGACGGAATTCAAGTTTTAGAGCAAACGCATCAATCCTTTCAGGATGGTCTAGCGCTCTATCGCCAACGCCTCGATAAAGGCTACAGCCTCACCGATTGTATTTCCATGCAGACAATGCGACAGCTAGAAATTGCTGAAGTCCTGACCCATGACAAACATTTTACGCAGGAAGGATTTTCGATCGCCTTCAAAGATTAAATAACAGCGTATTAACCGATGAAGCGATCGCCCTCCATCATTCCGCTTCTGCACTAAAGTTCACTTTGTCATACAAATCGGGTAGGGCAATCTCAAAAGCGATCGTGGCAAATTGTAGCGTGGCTTCGCCATCTGTCTCAGAGAATAGCCACTTCCCAGTTTCTGTCTTGGAGTATTGCTCCACATGCGGCGTATACTGGTCAACCAGCACGTACTCCTGAAAGCTGGGAATGGTGCGATAGGCGGCAAACTTCTCGTCTTTGTCGTAGCTGCGGGTGGACTTGGAAAGAATCTCGACAATCAACAGCGGATTGATCAGCGTATCGCGCCGCTCTTCGGCAAAAGCGATCGGCTCAGCCATCACCATCACATCTGGATAGGTATAGATCCGCATCGAGGGAATCCAAAGCCGCTGATCGGTGAAGTAAACCCGATACGGCTGACATTTCAAGGTAAAGTTTAAGGCTGCATAGAGGTTGCCAGTCAGTTGGTTGTGATTCGGGGTTCCACCGGGCATGAGGACTATTTCACCATCCAAATAGGCATGACGTTCTTCAGAGCTAATCTCGCTCTCAAAGTACTCTTCGATCGAATAGTGCCGCTGTTCCTGGGCTTGCATGACCATGAGACTGAACCTCGCAACGCTTCAAGCGGGTGTGTTTAGATTTTAACAAGGGCGATCGCCCAGAATGCTCGGCTCA
>DATNOY010000966.1:0-7137 GCA_036703495.1 Coleofasciculaceae cyanobacterium | reverse complement strand
GGCTTAATCCCAGAGGCTTAATCCCAGAGGCTTAATCCCAGAGATGACATCATTCTGTAGAGAGAGAATTCCAGAGGTAGGTTGCCTGGCATCTGCTTTTTCACCCGATCGGGTGAGCCAGTGTGTTTCAAGGATCGGGGATTCGATAAAATCTAGGGCTAGGGTGCAGGGGCAGTGCCTCTGTAGGGGCACAGTCGTCATGCAGTTTTCGCCACAAAAAGTTAAACTAGCAAATAAGTGACTCTGTTCAACAGCAAAGTTGGACACTCAAGTTGGACACTGTCCGTAGGATCGCTTGATGCAGTGCATAGATGGTGTAAGAGAAATGGTTCCAATTGTTCAAGTCAGCTTCCAACCTGTGGCGGCTCAGAGCTGTAATGGAATAGCGTTCAAACTTTTACACTAGGGGCATCCCCATGGGGATCAAAGGTTAGCGGATAGAACTGCTGAGCCTGAGCAGCTAACCCTGAATCCCTCAAAAATTGTGCCGTAACGATTGCCCAACCCATCAAGTTCCAGAGAAATCCAGTGGACGATCCGCCCCAGTGCCTTGCTTTTGCATCCCTTCACATGAGTCGCTATAGCCCCAAGGATAGCGATCGCATGGATGGACGTTTCGCCTTTCAACCAGCTGAATTCAGGATCGTGGCTGTCTGTAGACCTCCGATAGACGGTGATGCAGAGAACTAGCGCTGGAGGAACCTGAGATGTCGGGACGAGGTAGGATGCTGATCCAGCATTCCCCGGGGTGCTCTGCCTGAAATCATTGCCGATCTCTCTACTACATTTACATCGCAACACTTTACAATTGGCAATGTTGCTGTATGTGTGGAAAAGGATTTTTTAACGATTCCAGGCGATGGACATCCGTCCGCACGGGCTACAGAGTCAACATCGATCCCCTGAGTAACGCTTGCAGCTGGTCATCCACGGTTTGTTACATTTAATTTAGAGAGCAGATATGAAAGACCTCACTCGTTATCGAAACATCGGCATCTTCGCTCACGTCGATGCAGGTAAGACAACCACAACCGAAAGAATCTTGAAACTTACCGGAAAGATTCACAAAATTGGTGAGGTGCATGAAGGTGCGGCAACGACAGACTTCATGGAGCAGGAGCAAGAGCGGGGGATTACCATTCAGTCTGCTGCGACGAGTTGCTTCTGGAACGACCACCAGCTCAACATCATCGATACTCCGGGTCACGTTGATTTCACGATTGAAGTCTACCGTTCTCTCAAGGTTCTCGATGGCGGGATCGGCGTTTTCTGTGGTTCAGGTGGGGTTGAACCTCAATCTGAAACAAACTGGCGCTACGCAAACGATTCCAAAGTTGCTCGGATTATCTATATCAATAAGCTCGATCGCACGGGCGCTGATTTTTATCGAGTGGTCAAGCAAGTCAATGACGTGCTGGCGGCTAAGCCCCTAGTGATGGTGCTGCCGATTGGTGTGGAAGAAAAGTTCTCCGGCGTTGTGGATCTGCTGACCCGCAAGGCGTGGGTGTGGGACAATTCTGGCGACCCGATGGGCTACACCATCCAAGAAGTGCCTGCCGATATGGTTGATCAAGTCGAGAAATATCGCGAGCAGTTGATTGAGCTAGCGGTTGAACAAGATGATGACCTGATGGAACAGTATCTAGAAGGAGAAGAGCCGAGCATTGAGGATCTAAAGCGGTGTATCCGCAAAGGTACCCGCGATCTGGCTTTCTTCCCCACTTACTGCGGTTCATCCTTTAAGAATAAGGGTGTACAGCTGGTGCTGGATGCCGTTGTGGACTACTTGCCCAATCCCATGGAGGTTAAACCTCAACCAGAAGTTGACCTGGAAGGCAATGAAACGGGCAATTTTGCGGTTGTTGATCCGACCAAGCCGCTCAGAGCATTGGCGTTTAAGATCATGGACGATCGCTTCGGTGCGCTCACCTTTACCCGCCTGTATTCGGGTACTTTGACCAAGGGCGATACCATTCTCAACACCTATACAGGTAAGACCGAGCGGGTCAGCCGCTTGGTGGAGATGCATGCCAATTCTCGGGAAGAAATTGATTCCGCTCAGGCGGGCGATATCATTGCGATCGTGGGGATGAAAAACGTCCAAACTGGACATACGCTCTGCGATCCCAAATACCCGGCAACGCTGGAACCGATGGTTTTCCCTGAACCGGTGATTTCCATTGCGGTTAAGCCAAAGGCCAAA
Source organism: Coleofasciculaceae cyanobacterium (assembly GCA_036703495.1). Taxonomy (GTDB): domain Bacteria; phylum Cyanobacteriota; class Cyanobacteriia; order Elainellales; family Elainellaceae; genus Drouetiella. Next base: position 4,934 of record DATNOY010000966.1, on the reverse strand, counting down.
GGTGGCGAAGAGAAGATGGTAGCTGCGCTGACCAAGATGGTGCAGGAAGATCCCTCTTTCCACATGATGACGGATGAAGAGAGCGGCGAAACCATTCTCAAGGGGATGGGTGAACTGCATCTAGACATTAAGGTGGACATCCTCAAGCGGACGCATGGGGTAGAAGTAGAGGTTGGCAAACCCCAAGTTGCTTATCGCGAGTCTATTACCAAGCGTCTGGAAGATGACTACACCCACAAGAAGCAGTCGGGGGGTTCGGGTCAATATGCCAAGATTGGCTATGTGATTGAACCCGGTGAACCTGGGACTGGCTTCCAGTTTGAGTCTAAGGTGACTGGGGGCAGTGTGCCGAGAGAATATTGGCCCGCTGTGCAAAAAGGGTTTGAGAGCTGCATTGATAAAGGTGTGCTGGCTGGATTCCCCTGCATGGACTTGAAGTTCACTCTCCTAGATGGCGGGTTCCACCCTGTAGACTCTTCGGCTATGGCGTTTGAGATCGCGGCTAAAGCTGCCTATCGGCAGTCTATTCCCAAAGCTGCCCCGCAATTGCTGGAGCCCATCATGAATGTGGATGTTTTCACACCCGAAAACTACATGGGAGATGTGATTGGGGATCTCAACCGTCGTCGTGGCATGATGAAATCCCAAGAAACGGGTCCGACCGGGGCTCGCATCAAGGCAGATGTGCCCTTGAGCGCTATGTTTGGCTACATCGGCGATCTGCGGACGATGACATCGGGTCGGGGTCAGTTCTCTATGTCGTTCTCGCACTACGCACCTTGCCCCAGCAACTTGGCAGAAGAAGTGATCAAGGAAACTAAAGAGCGTCAAGCTGTTTCATAGGACGGGTGCTGTCTACCAGAGAGATTGGAGGAACCCAGTTTCTCTGGCAGAGGTGCCGCTTGCTGAAAAGCCTTGAATAGAGTTGTCGGTAGAGTTGAACCCAGGTTTAGCTCTACCGATTTTTTAGGGGGCAATTTTCAATTGAGTCAGGCTTTCAAAAAATAATCTGGCTTTAGCCAAGTGCGAACCGCTCTAGTCCGCCACTGAGCTTCAGGCGTCAATGCGCATCATCCCGCAAGGCATGAATGATATTGCGCTTAATCTCCATAAATTCTGAAGATAGCTTCATTTCTAAATCCCGATGCTCTGGTAAATCGATCGGCGCTTCCAATTTGATGCGTCCTGGACGAGAACTCATCACATAAATCCGCTGAGAGAGGAAGATTGCTTCTTCTACATCATGGGTAATCATCAATACGGTGGTGTGAGTTTGCTCCCAAAGCTCCATCAAAAATTGCTGCATTTGTTCCTTTGTTTGAGCATCGAGTGCCCCAAAGGGTTCATCCATAAGCAGTACAGCAGGTTCGTTGGCGAGGGCCCGGGCGATCGCCACCCGCTGTTTCATACCCCCCGAAAGCTGCTTAGGAAAAGCGTTAGCAAACTGAGTTAATCCAACCACGTCTAGAAAGTAAGCAACCCGTTCGCGCTGCTCCGCCTTGGGAATCTGACGCAACTGCAGCCCAAAGGCAACATTTTGGGAAACCGTCAACCAGGGATAAAGCGTATAACCCTGAAACACCATACCGCGATCGGAACCCGGCCCCGTCACCGCTTGACCATCTACCAAAACTTGTCCGGATGAAGGCGCAATCAGTCCTGCCACGATGTTGAGCAGTGTAGATTTACCACACCCCGATGAACCAACCAAGCAAACAAACTCTCTAGGGTAGAGCTTAAAGTTAATGTCTTCCAAAACCATTAACTTCTTCTTGCCCTGCACCGGGTAAGACTTAAATAATCCTCGAACCTCCAGCTTGGGGTGATTCAAAGAGGCTGAACCGTTGTCAGCGTAAGCCGTTTGCTCCCGCGAGTAATGAGTTGGGCGGGCTTCAACCATAGTCTTAAAAGTCCTGAAGTTGAGTAAGTGGGAACATGGCTTGAGGTTATCCTTTCCAGTTAAGCCCATGAGAATCACTGGAAATGTTAAGCCAAATACATTTATCCACTTAATTTTACGTTCATTAAAGTGCAGATTTTAATCCCCTATTTTATTTTTTAGAAATCAATAAAAAGAGAACATTTTTTTAACTAATCCGCAGCTTATTCTCAGTAGAAGAGGACTAGTCATTGGGGTATAACTTGCCATTGCCCCTAATTCCATCCATCAATTTGATCAATGGATATCTACAGAAGATATCTAGCGGATATCTACAGATCAATTAGCCTTTCTCGTCGGGTTGAGTCCTGGATCAAGATGAGTGTAAATCCAATTTAGGGCATCGCTTTTGAGTGGGCTACTTAAAGAACAGAGGTGTAAAAAATCATTTTTGGTTTTACGGATAACGCAAAGAGAGACGGTCTTGACTGGATGGTTAGATCTCTTAAAAGCTTTTGTGGTCAGTCAATCTCCTGAATTCTGCCCAAGATTTTTTCTATTCGTAGTTCTAGATACATACGAGACATTTAAGACCTCCCTAAACTGTTGAGGTTGGTAGCTGAGAGTACAAATTTAAGCTTTTGGATCTCAGGGTTTTGTCTACGGAAGTTTTAGTTGTGATAAATTCAACTCCAGTTACAGCAAACTTGATTGGCAAAGACCAAAAAACTCAGGATTTACCATCGTGGCAACCGCGATCGCTTCAGCATGAAGCTGTTACTTTACCTGCTGAAGTCTATTACTCTCCGGAAATATACCGACTCGAACAACAGCAAGTTTTTGGCAAGTATTGGTATTACGTAGGGCATGTGAGCCAATTGGCAGGTGCTGGCTCTTATTTCACGGTCGAGATTGCCGAACAACCGCTGGTCATTCTGCGAAGTAAGGAGGGTGAACTACGCGCCTTCTACAATATCTGTACGCATCGGGCTGGCCCTGTAGCCACTGGCAGCGGTCAATGCAATCGGTTGACCTGCCTCTACCATGCCTGGAGTTTTGACCTGGAAGGCAATCTGCGGGGCATTCCCGATATGGAAACGGCCGCGGGGTTTGATGTAGCAGCCCATGCCCTGACGCCTGTTCAGGTGGATGTTTGGGAAGCATTTATCTTTGTCAACCTTGATCCTAACTGTCAACCGCTCTTAGCGCAGTTGGGAGAATTGCCTGAACTGTTTAAGCGCTATCGGTTAAGTGAGTGGAAGCGGGCCCACAGCATTGATTATTGGACGGATACGAACTGGAAGCTCTATGTAGAAAACAATACCGAGAGCTATCATGAACCCTCCGTGCATCCCATCCTGGCAAAGTATTACCAGAGCATTAAAGCAGAGGCGCGGCACCATTACTATTTGCAATACACCCCCTTCTTTGGTAATGATGATCAGCCTGTCAATCTCGATCCTGACCTGTATATCAGTGGGCTAAACGATCGCGAGATGGCAGGAGTTTCGACGATGAGTTTTTTCCCAAACTTTGCCTGGATTACTTCTCCTACCTGTGCCATTATTTATTTGATCGATCCGCAAGGGCCAAAACGTACCCGCGTTCGTTGGGATTGGCTAGTTCCCAATACGGAAGCGGCCACCTCTGCTGAGAACCTGCAGCCGTTGATTGAGTTCTTCGACAATATTCAAAAGGAAGACTTAGAGTTGTTACCTGCTGTTCAGACGCGGATTCAATCGATGGGCTATAAGCAAGGGCGGCTCTCTCCCACGCGGGAGGTAGGAACCCACCTATTTCAAGAGCTGATCATGAATGCGATCGCCTCTTCCCCCAGGGTTGAAAGCTAATGACATCTTTAGATACCAAACCATCAGATACCCAACCATCCCCTATTCTTTGGGAAGAACTAACCTGGGAACAAATTACTGCCCTCCGGGAAACCGGCATGGATATGGTGATTCTGCCGGTGGGTGCAACGGAACAGCATGCCCTGCATTTGCCCGTAGGAGTCGATACTTTTTCGGCAATGGCCGTGGCCCACGGTGTCTCTGCCCAAACGGGTATTCCTGTTTTGCCGGCTTTACCCTATGGCTGTTCTCTGGGGCATTCCAAGCAATGGGCGGGCACTATTTCACTGCGTCCTGAAACCCTGTCTGCCCTGGTGTTAGAGATTGCCGAGTGGGTTTGCAGCGCTGGCTTTAGCCGCATCCTGCTGCTGAATGGCCATGTGACGAACTGGGCCCCCTTGCGCTGCGGTCTAGAAAATGTTCGTCACCACTATCCTGACCTCCGCATTGCCCTGCGATCGATCTGGGAAATCTCCCCCAAAGTTCACGAGTTTTACCATCACGATGCGGCCAACTTTCATGCCAACTGTGCTGAAACTTCAGTCATGTTGGCGCTGCGTCCTGACTTGGTGCAGCTCGATAAAGCCATCGATGAACCCGATCGCTCGGCAGGTTGTTTTTTTGCCTATACCGTCAATAAAGAGAGTGTGCATGGTGGGGTTGGCGCTCCCAGCAAAGCAGACTTGAGCTTGGGTCAAGAAATTCTGGAAACCTGTGTTGCCGAACTGAGCATTCAGCTAAAAAAGGCGCTGGTGGAAGGAACGCCCCTCGAGGAAATGCCGCCCAATTTACCCTAACGTTATCCATTTATCAGGAGCAGCCAAGATGGTGATCGCAGACAGTGCTTCGACAATGAGTGATTCAAAAATTAGTGACTCAAACATGAGTGACTCTCCCCAAAACTTTGGCGTTTTAGATGCCATCAAAGATCCTCATCTGGCCAACTACCTGAGAACCTGGGAGCCGATGTCTCCTAGAAAGGCAAAATCCTTTCCAGCGTTGATGTATACCTCCGAGGAAGTGTATCAGCTGGAGCGATCGCTGTTTTTCAGCAAAACCTGGATTTATGTGGGGCATATTAGCCAATTGAGTGGTGCTAATTCCTATTTCACTACCAGCATTGCCGAAATTCCGCTGCTGATTGTCATGGACCGGCAGAGCGTGCTGCGGGCATTTCATAACGTTTGTACTCATCGAGCGGCTCC
>DATNOY010000965.1:0-4180 GCA_036703495.1 Coleofasciculaceae cyanobacterium | reverse complement strand
TCGCGGCTTAAGCTAGTACGTCCGGCGCTGAGCCGCACCCTGGCTTGAGGCATGAGAATTCGGGCAGTGGCACACATGCGAACTAGATCCAACGGATCGATAGGCGGCTGCTCCTGGAGGGGGGTGCCCGCCACAGCGACGAGTGCATTAATCGGCACACTTTCCGGATGCGGATTCATGGTAGCCAGCACTTGCAGCATTTGGGCCCGATCGCCATCCGTTTCACCCAAACCAATGATGCCGCCACAGCAAACCGTGATACCGGCTCGCCGCACACAGTCTAGCGTTTGCAAGCGATCGCCATAGGTGCGGGTGGTGATGATCTGGTCATAAAATTCGGGGCTGGTGTCCAGATTGTGGTTATAGGCAGTTAATCCCGCTTCAGCCAGGCGTTGGGCCTGCGAGTCGTTGAGCATACCTGCCGTGACACAAGCTTCTAGACCGAGCGATCGCACACCTCGTACCATCTCCAGCATGTCATCAAAGGCTTTGCCGTCCCGGATCTCACGCCAGGCCCAACCCATACAAAAGCGATTAGAACCCAGATCCTTGGCTCGCTGGGCAGCGGACAACACCTCCTCTACTGCTAGAATCGGCTGTTTTTCCACCGTTGTTTCATAGTGTGCCGATTGGGGGCAATAGGCACAGTTTTCGGCACAGCCCCCTGTTTTGACGCTGAGCAGCGTGGCTAGCTGAATATCGTTTTCAGGATGATGCTGACGATGTACGGTTTGAGCTTGGTGAACTAGATTCAGCAAGGGTTGCTGAAGTATCTCCAAGATTTCTGCAGCCGTCCAGTCATGACGGATTTCAAGGCTTGTGGCGGTAGAGAGTGTGTTGAGCATGGGCGATCGCAGTTGTAGGATTTTGCAATAGAGCTGCGCTTTGCATCATACCGTCAGGCGAATTCCCTTAGCCAATTTCATTGCTCAGGTCATTCAAGATTGCTTCAATTCCTTGATAGACGATCGCCAATTCTGCATCTGTAATGCAGTAGGGTGGCATCAGGTACAGCACATTCCCCATGGGACGCAATAGCAACCCATGATTGATCGCCTCTCGCCGGATGTCTGTACTCACCTGATTGAGATAACCCGGTTGACCAGAGGTGACAATATCCATAGCGGCAATGGTGCCAGTAACGCGCAATTTTTCTACTTTAGGATGAGATTTAAATGGGCTAAGCAACTCAAGATGTTTAGCCTCCATGCTGCGAAACGCCAGATCATGTTCTATCATCAGCTGCCAAGAGGCCAACGCCGCCGCACAGCCGAGTGGATTAGCCGCATAACTATGTCCGTGATACAGCGTCTTGGTGGGGCTATCGCTGTAGAACGCATCATAGATTTGTTCAGAACAGACGGTAACGGCTAACGGTAGGAATCCGCCAGTGATGCCTTTAGATAAACAGATGATATCGGGTTGAACGCCAGCTCTCAGGCAGGCGAACCACTCTCCTGTACGACCAAAACCCGTCATTACTTCATCAAAAATTACCAAAATATTGAATCGTTTGGCAACCTGATAAAGCTTTTGCAAAAACTCAGGTCGGCACATCCGCATACCGCCAGCACCCTGAACCAAAGGCTCTAAAATAAACCCCGCATAGCGATCGGGATTACTCTGAAGCTTATGTTCTAAGAGACTCAGAATATGCTGTTCTCTTTCGGCAACGGTGCGATCGCCAATATAGGTTTCTGGAAACGGCACAGATTCTACATTGAATAACAGATCGTTAAACGCCTGAGTGAATAAGGATTTACTAAGTGACATTGCCCCAAACGTATCGCCATGATAGGCTCCTTCAAAGGCAAGGAAGGTCGATCGCGGCTGTTGCAAATTGACCCAGTATTGATAGGCCATTTTCAGGGCCACCTCAACCGCAGTTGAGCCATTATCGGAATAGAAGACGCGGCTTAATCCGGCAGGCAATTTGCCAACCAATTTTTCGGCTAGCTGTTCCGCCGGATCATGGGTGAACCCCGCAAAAATGACCTGCTCTAAAGTTTTTGCTTGCTGATAAATCGCCTCAGCAATTTGGGGATGGGCATGGCCATGTAAGTTAACCCACCAGCTGGAAATGCAGTCAATGATTTTGCGATCGTCTTCCAACTCTAGCCAAACGCCCTGAGCCGATTTGACCTTGAGGGGTTCCGGTGCCGTTTTGGCCTGAGTGTAGGGATACCAGATGTGAGGATGCATAAGCAGGCAAAGGGGTCTCGTACTAAATCTAAAATTTGATCACCCTGATGGTTGTCCTACGGGGAATCGTCAAACATGGCTTGAAAGGCCTTCTTGAGTGTAACGGGATTGATTGCAGTTAGCCGATCTAGCTCACCCAAAATTGGGACTTGGCCATAGTGGGCGATCGCCTCTCGATTGATGGCATTAGGCTTGCCGTTGAGGATCACCCCTAAAATCGGAATATTGGCCTGTCGCAGGGCATTCAAAGAAAGCAAGGTGTGATTAATGGTGCCGAGGGAGCTACGGGCCACCAAACAAACGGGTAATTCCAGCCGTTGAATTAAATCAATCAGCAAATCTTGGGAATTGAGCGGAACTAGCAATCCACCTGCACCTTCCACAATTAAATGAGGTTGGCTGACAACAGGCAGTTGGAAATCAGCCAGGTTGATCTGAACTTGGGCGATCGCGGCTGAGGCGTGAGGCGAAAGCGGTTCAGGTAGCCGAAAGCGTTCTGGCATGAAATGAGAAGAATCCAACCCTGTGATAGTTTGCACATAATCTGTATCCGTGATTGGCTCTAGTCCTGACTGAATGGGTTTCCAGTAAGCGCCTCCCAGCCCCAAGGTCAGCATTGCGGAAACAACCGTTTTACCGACATCGGTGTCGGTACCGGTCACAAAAAACTGTTTTGGGAAAATAGAAACTTTCAACGTTGCAGAACTCCAAACGCAATATGAAACTGTACTGTAATCTGATGGTGGGTTTGTTGATTCCAGTACCGGATTAATTGTCGCATTTGGGGCAGCGAGAGCTGTTTTCCAGTCTGATTCATTCCTGCCCCGATCGCCTTTAAACTTTTGAAAAAATCGGCAGCATTCTCAAACTCCAAGCTGATATTTTTTTCATCCACTTGATAGTCTCGCAGCTCTGGCTGCAGTGCAGCCAGAATGGCTGGCAGCTCAGGCAGAGGGTTGGCCGTAAACGGTAGATTTAAGTCCAGGCAAACTTGCTTCCACTCCGGAAAGCTGTGGCGAGTAGGCAAAGAAATGAGCAGCAGTCCACCGGGCTGTAATTGGGATAACCACTGGCGCAGGCTGTTCACCGGATCTTGAAACCACTGGATTGCAAAACCGCTGACGATCATGGCGTAGGGACTGGCAGGCGGCACAGCAGCGATCGCCTCTCCATCCATCTGCCGAAATGAAATGGCTGCTTTTTGCGGCACAGGAATTTGCAAATTCGCCTGACAAAATTGCAGCATGCCGGGGGAAAGATCGGTGATTTCTAAAGAGCGATCGGGAAAACGCTGAATCAGCTCTTGGGTAATAAATCCAGTGCCACAGCCAATTTCCAGAATTGTGCCTGGGGGTAGCGTTAGCGGATCGGGCAGGTAGTTAAACAATTGCCTGGCACAGGTTTTTTGCAGTTGCGCCTGAGCATGATAGGTGGCAGTCGCTTGCCCAAACTGGTAGGCGATCGCTTGCTTAGAATCACGAAAAATAGGCGGCATGGGAAGCGTGTAGAACAGACAAACAGGTTTGAAAATGGGTAAACGGCAAGGCATGTCCGGCATCTGGAATCTCAATCAGCTGGCTGTTGGGCAACTGCTGCCATAACCTATGTCCTTGCTGCGGGGAAACAATCTGATCCTGTGCTCCATGCAAAATCACAATGTCAGGAATTTGCTTTAAGTCTTCAACGTTGATCATCGAAGTATCTAGATTGTCTAAGTCTTGGGTGAGTAACGCTAAATCATAGGGAGTTTTTGATGCATCAGCGGCTGGCTGATAAACCAATGGATGATAGCACTTTGCCTTGAACGTGTTGAGCACCACTTCTGGTTTGACCTGCAGCTGGCTCAGCATCTGTTTGAGGATGAGCTGCGATCGCCGTCTTAACGAGTCCTGAGTGGGGTGAAACTCGATAAACCCGCTGAAGATCACGAGCAGATCGGCTTGTTGAAGCTGGGCAACTGGGCAGAGGTGCAGCCCAA
>DATNOY010000964.1:0-3421 GCA_036703495.1 Coleofasciculaceae cyanobacterium | reverse complement strand
CCTCAATCCAGCTCTAAACAACAAGTTTTCCTTGTTGAAAACACTCTTGAGTCAAACTGTAGAAGTTTGATCTTGGCAGGCCCCCGAAAGCTTAGTAGATTCTGTTGTTCAAACGTTGTGAGTTTAGGCACCTCGTGTTCTCCCTAAAAAAGAGGGAAAACCTGAATTCACAGTTCCTTTATTTCTGGCACAGCGGACTGATCGCGCGGAAACGGAGAGAAATCTAATCTTGATTGCTACTACCCATCAGGCTTTTCAATCCTCCTCTCAGTTCAACACATCGTCCCAAACTCAAAGCCAAATGGTTCTAACGAAAAACTTAAGCGATCGTTATCCCCGACTGCACCCAATCTGCTTGGTAGATAGGAGGGCTATGGTATCTGCATCCTCTGTTTGCACCGGAACCAACCTAGAATGTTGCATCTAGTCTTAAACAAAACTTAGCTTTTGCCTGAGTGAATGTCCTCAGTGTGTTGCAAAAGTTTGCAGTGTCGTTCGTCGTTCAGTGAACTGCCCCCATGAGACCCAAATCTAGGAAACTGAGGGAGTATCCCAGAAGACCGTTCCTTTATCTTTGTCTATTATCTTTGTCTATTGTTGAATTGCGTCCACCTATAGCGATTTTCAAGTGAGTGAGGTGGGAATTATTTGTTGAAAACCTCGCCCTGCAAGGCTTTCAACAAATAATTTGGATTTATGTCGAGCCCGACGCGCTATATTGAAGATGACTGCATCCAAGCAGGATTCAAAGATAAAATCTGGAAAAGCAATTGCGGTGGAGGAAAATTTACCGGATTTTCATAAAACGGTCTGTAAATATGAATAGTACTGCATCAATTGGACTCATATGATGACTTACCTACTAGGAACAACCATCGCTTTTAGCATTTTACTCAATGCTTTTCTCAAAGATGGTTCAACTGCAAAAACCGACGTTTTGTCCTGGCTAGTTGTGATAGTGGGTGCGTCACTCTGGTTTATCACCCTGCCCTGCATTGCTCGCAAAAGATTCTTAGAAGGGCAAGCTATCTGTGTTGAAATTGATGAACTCAGCTGTAGTCAGAATTCTTGAAGCTAACACTCGCTTAAAATTTCCAAGATAGGCGATCGCCTGCATAGATCGCTATACTCTAGACCAAGGTCTAGAAGGTAAAATCTCCAGATCATAGAGCTTTCAACCCCTGCCGTACCTCACTCTCAACACCAAGCGTCCTCTAGACAGCGCTGCGGGAGTCTCCGGTCATACTTGAAGTTAGATAGCAGTCATGCTGCTGTCCTCCAGAATCATTGGCAGCTATTCACAAAACCTGACTGAGCTTACAGCAATTTTCAATTGCGTCAGCCAAAGTTATTTTTGAGAAGCTGCGCTCCGCGTAGCTTCTCAAAAATAACCCCCAGTTAACTAAGCGCAAAGCGCTGTAACTTTCTCTTGCTCAAAATCTATTCGCAAACCCATCTTGTCAGGGAGATGCCCACCCAACTTCAGGTGGAGCCATCCAGTTTGAGGGTTGCGGATAGGCTCTTCGTCAGGGCGCACGGTTGTGCGCCCTGACTGGTTTAGGATAGCTATATCCAGCTTCGTGAAAGATGCGGTTTAACTTTGCACCCCGTAAAGTGGACGATCCATATCATCAAACTGGATGCCGCTGCAATGAGTGCTTTGTCAAGTCAATTCTAGGGAATAGGGAGAGCATTTTTGCCCGTAGGGCTGCCATCAGCCTCCACCTAAAAATTGACAGAATGCCGGATGCAGTGGGGCAGAGATAGCAATCATGACCTGAAGACAATGATGACACCTCCGAGTTACATTCTGGCGCTAGATTTAGGGACAACAGGAAATCGGGCTTTCCTATTTGATCAGGCAGGCAGGATTGTGAGTCAGTCCTATCAAGCGTTAACTCAGATCTATCCTCAGCCCGGATGGTTGGAGCATGACCCTCTAGAGATTTGGCAAGCGACTTGTCAAGTTATGCAGGCTGCCATCCAGACTGCCCAAATTCAACCGCAGCAAATTCGGGCGATCGGGCTGACTGTACAACGCGAAACCTGTTTGCTATGGGACAAAACGACCGGACAGCCCCTGCATCCTGCGATCGTCTGGCAGGATCGGCGGACTGCAGCTGCCTGTCAACGGTTGCGCGATCGCGGTCTAGCGGAACAGATTTTTGAGCGAACGGGATTGGTGATTGATGCTTACTTTTCGGCTACCAAACTCGCCTGGCTGCTAGAACACGTCGTCTACCCCGCCCAGGTAAATCTAGACCAGGTTTTAGCAGGCACGATCGACACCTGGATTTTATGGAAGCTCACGGGTGGCAAAGTGCACGCCACGGATGATAGTAATGCCAGCCGCACCATGTTGTACAACCTATCCACTCGGCAGTGGGATGCACAGCTGCTAGATTTATTTGGCATTCCAGCCCAGCTGTTGCCGCAGGTGCGACCCAGCCTGGGTGATTTTGGCGTGACCGAGTCAACCTGGCTCGGTGCTGAAATTCCAATTACCGCCGTCCTGGGAGATCAACAAGCCTCTTTATTAGGTCAAGGCTGCGATCGCCCTGGGTTAGTCAAATGCACCTATGGCACGGGGTGTTTTTTAGTTGCTCATACAGGGTCAACAATGGTTCATTCGCCGCATCAATTAATTGCGACGATCGCCTGGACGCAAAAAACAGCAGGCGGCACTGAAGCAGGGTATGCGCTAGAAGGCAGCATGTTCACAACAGGGGCTTGCATTCAGTGGTTGCGGGATGGACTAGGACTGATTGCAACAGCCGCAGAGACCGAGATCCTGGCACAGCAAGTACATGATACCAACGGTGTTTACTTTGTGCCAGCCTTTAGTGGACTGGGTGCCCCGCATTGGGATATGACTGCACGAGGGGCTTTTTTGGGCATTACGGGTGGCGTGCAACGGACTCATCTAGTCAGGGCAGTGTTGGAAGCGATCGCCTATCAGGTGAAGGAAGTGGTAGATGCCATTAATGCGTCTAGCGAGATCCCAATGCAGCGATTGAAGGTAGATGGCGGAGCCTGCGCCAACAACTTTTTGATGCAGTTTCAAGCAAACCTGTTAGGCATTCCGGTAGAGCGCCCGCAGATGCAAGAAACAACGGTGCAAGGAGCAGCGTTTGCCGCAGGATTGGCATGCGGCTTTTGGCCAAGCTATGCAGCGTTGGTCAGTCGCCAGCAGATCGATCGGATCTTTGAGCCAGAGGCAGGAGCCGAACGCACAGCCCAGACATTTGCCGTTTGGCAGAAGGCAGTTGAGCGCGCCAAGGATTGGGACACCGAGGGATAAAGCGATACGGCTGAGTGTGATTTTAGGTTAGCAACCGTACCCGGCTCCTTTAAACACTTCTTTCAATTCAGTGCCATTAAACTGGTAAATACTGAAATCTGTCGCTTCATATCCATTGTT
>DATNOY010000963.1:0-3022 GCA_036703495.1 Coleofasciculaceae cyanobacterium | reverse complement strand
CAACCCCTGTTTGGAATAGGTAAGGCCTTTGACCCAGAAACAGATTTTGTGGTGTGCAGCAATGTTTTAGGTAGCTGCTACGGCACCGCGGGTCCAACGAGTATTAACCCTCAGACGAGGCAGCCATATGGGGCAACATTTCCTGCCATTACGATTCGCGATATGGTGCAGCTGCAAGCCCGGTTGATGGAGGCTTTGTCGATTCAGCAGATCAGGCTAGTGATTGGGGGTTCTTTGGGCGGGATGCAAGTTTTGGAGTGGGCCTTGCTATATCCCGATCGCGTCCAGGCGCTCGCTCCGAGGGCGTCCTCCGGCAAACATTCGGCCTGGTGTATTGGACTGAGTGAAGCCCAGCGACAGGCAATTTATGCAGATCCTAACTGGCAACGGGGAGAATATGACCCAGCGCAGCCCCCCGCTCAAGGATTGGCCGTTGCCCGGATGATTGCTATGTCCATGTACCGATCCTGGGCAAGTTTTGAGGAAAAATTTAGCCGACAGCGACAGATGGAGTTACCGGATCAGCCCTATGCGATCGCCAGCTACTTGCAACATCAAGGAGAAAAACTAGTAGAACGGTTTGATGCCAATACCTATATCACCTTAACTCACGCAATGGATAGTCATGATATTGGTCGCGATCGGGGGGACTATGCCGCTGTTTTAAGTCAGATCCACCATCCCACGCTGGTGATTGGCATTCATTCTGACCTGCTTTATCCGCCCGTTGAACAACAAGAGTTAGCCACACTGATGCCAAAAGCGCAAATCAATTGGTTGCAATCGCCCCACGGACATGATGCATTTTTACTGGATTTGGAAATCTTAAACGAGATGATCGTCAGCTTCCGGCAACAGCTTCAGCCAAGCTTCTATGCAGCTTAGCCATTTGATTGATTGACTCATCCCATCAATTCCTGCAGGATGCCGTTTTAGGCATTATCCATTCACTGCCTTTACACCATGACAATTCCTTTAGTTTGCTTCATCTTAGGTACATTGGTTTTCGGCTGGGGAGTTCTCGCCTATGGTCTGCCGCTGTCTCGAGAGATTCCTGAAGGAAGAAAACGAAGCGATTTTTTCACCTGTCTAACGAGCCATCTCCTGATTGCCTTTGCCCTGATGCTGGGCTTGGTGGGTTACTTAAGCCATCTCAATTCCAACAGTCTCCGCTATGCTCGGATTGCCATGGGTATCACTGCCATTGTGCTTTTGAGTTATCAATTTCTGGAGCTTGCTTCCCGCCCTTAGAGAAGTTTGCAGGTATCTGATGCCCTGTATTCACCCCCTAAACTCCCAGAAAACGGCCAATCTAGGGGGTGATTCGGGGATGTTTCCGTCTTTATAACATGATTAAAGTTGGGAGACGATCGCCATCTGCTCCCATATCGGGAGACACAGATCTGTGTGCCGGGCGCGCCAGTTTACCAGACTTTAGTTTGCTTTGACGAGGACTGAATTATCTTCTAACTTAGCGGTGTAAGTCGATAGCGGTTTATTAGCGGGGCCTTGCTGCACGCTACCATTGCTGGCAAATTTAGAACCATGGCAAGGACAGACAAACGCAGTCTGGTCTTGCTGCCACGCTACTGTGCAGCCTGCATGCGGGCAAGTTGGATTCACGGCGATCGCTTGGGTTTTATCAGCCGGGTTGCGGATCACGAGCAAGCTGCCTGCCGAAAACTGTTCGTTAAGAATTTGCCCGTTTTTATCTAGATCTGCTACGGTTCCTACGGGCTGAAATCCGTCAGCGCGAGGAGATCCGACAGAAGTTTTGGGTTCAGAAGGCTTGGGAGAACAAGCAACCAGTGCTATTGGCAGAAAGCTGGCTATTCCACCGACTCCAACCCACCCAATAAATTCACGACGATTCATAAGTTATTCTCAGGAATGATTACGAAAGTGATTACGAAGCAGCCTATATAACGTTCACTTTAAATTGCGCTTAAACAGGAAAATTTATGAGGAAAATTTTACTTTTTTGCTTTTTTATTTAGTTTTTCGATAAAGTTATTTTTTGCTTCCGCTATTATCCGCTTTATGAGATATAGCGGTTCTAAATCGGACATAACCGCAGCAGCGAAGGTTTCATCACCTAGAAAAATCGCATCCTTGTAATCATCTTGAATTTTCTCTAACTGATTAAGGTTTATCTACTGCTTCAAAATCTACCTCGCAGGGAACTTGCAGTAAGTTCGACTAACTAGCTCGATCGACGCGGATCGGTTGCAGGAGCCCGATCGACCAGGCGTACCTGATTTTGCTTCGTGACCACCGTCACCAAGGGTAAAGATCGCGGAGCCGGCCCATGCACCACTCGCCCTTGCGGATCGTACTGGGAACCATGGCAAGGGCAAATAAAGCGATTTTGCTCTTCATGCCAATTGACTGTGCATCCTAGATGGGTGCAGATCGGTTTAATCGCATAAGGCGCAATCTTTGGACCCTCAGTGATGACTAGATAAGCTAAGTCAGTTTTTGGCAATCCCTTAACCAGGACAGGTTCTCCCGGTTTAGCCGTGGCTAAGAGTGCATCCGCAGCAATTGGTTTTCCCTGAGTGTCTAGGGCCGGCACTCCAGGAAAATAATTTTGACAACGGGAATTTTCAGGAAATTCTAGGCACAGATCTTCTAGGCTGACTTCACGGCTATCGCTGACCTTAGGAAACAGCAGACCTAGCGCCATACTGCCGATGCCACCGCCGATCAGATACTTCAAGAAGTGTCGTCGATCTTTTAAGCGCATCCGGTTAGAAAACTGCTGGTTATTTGACATGGCTTAATGGGTTCCTCGAATAAACATAATTTATTAACTTCAGGTTTGATTAGATGACATTCCTTTGAAAACTGAATGCACCCGCTCTGTCCCAAATCCATAACAATCTGTCAATTTTTCAGTTTGTCAATTTTATAGTTGGGGTGTAGGGTTCCACCTGTCCGGAAAGAAACGCCACACCCTAGAATCTGCCCTACCAGGCTCTATGGCGATCGCGCTCTAAATCATAAATGATCTTTTCAACAC
>DATNOY010000962.1:0-19400 GCA_036703495.1 Coleofasciculaceae cyanobacterium | reverse complement strand
TCGACAGGTCATTGCCACAAATCAAGTGTTTGAGGAAATCGATCTTGTTCCCAGACAAAATGGTGAAATTGATCAGTTCTTGGTATACAAGTTCCCCATTTCAGATTTAGTCAGCCAAACGTTGGTGGGTGGAGTGGCTATTGATATTACTGAGCAAGAGCGGGCGAAGGAACAGCTACGATTGCTCAACGATCGCCTGCAATATTTGCTGATCAACGCTCCGGTTGCCATTTTTAGCTGCCAAGCCAATGGGGATTACGGAGCGACATCCATGAGCGAAAATATCCGAACCATCTTGGGATATGAGTCCAGAGAATTCTTGGAAGATTCTAATTTTTGGGCAAACCATATTCATCCAGAGGATCGCGATCGCGTTATAGCTGAAGCACCTCAGATTTTTGTCACCGGACACCATGCGCATGAGTATCGCTTCCTGCACGCTAATGGGACCTATCGCTGGGTTTTTAACCAGCTGCAGCTGATGCGAGATGCGGCAGGTACCCCCACTGAAATTATTGGCTATCTAGTGGATATTAGCGATCGCAAACAAGCAGAACAAGCGCTGCAAGAGCGAGAGGCATTTTTGCGAGCCATCGGCGATAACCTTCCCAACGGCTATCTGTACCAGCTGATGCGCGAACTAGATGGTCGCTACCGCTACACTTACATCAGCGCTGGCATTGAGCGGGTGAGTGGGCTAAACCCAGACGCAGTTTTGGCAGACTCCAGCCTCATGTTTAATCTCCTACTGGAAGATGATCTCCCCTATGTCCTTCAGAAAGGAGAAGAATCGGCGAAAAATTTGTCTGTCTTTGATATCCAGGTGCGAGAGCGGTTGTCCAACGGTGAGAGCCGCTGGTTGCAGTTGTGCTCAACGCCCCGCCGATTGGAGGATGGGCGGGTGATCTGGGATGGTATTCGGCTAGATATCAATGGACTCAAGCAGACTGAGGAAAGCCTGCGCCAAAGTGAAGCTAAGAATCGGGCGATGTTGGCAGCTATTCCTGATCTGCTGTTGCGGGTTAAGAGAGATGGCTCCTGTCTGGACTTCATTCCAGCGACCGATCCCCAATCTGGGGCGTTTCTTCCCATTGACACCCATCTTTCTGAAGTCCTGCCTCCAGATTTACTCCAATATGAGTTACAACGCATGGAGCAAGCGCTGGCGACGGGTGAGTTGCAGATCTGGGAACATCAGTTCATGAAAGGCAACAAATTGTGTGATGAAGAGGTTCGTCTAATTCCCTGTGGAGACGAAGAGGTGCTGATGATTGTGCGCGATATTAGCGATCGCAAGCAGGCTGAAGAAGCCCTGCGGCGATATGAGCGGATTGTATCCGCTTCAACAGACGCAATTCTGTTGATCGATCGTAACTACGTCTACCAAGTGGTTAACCAAGCCTATCTCAATTGGTACAACAAGCGGCAAGACGAGATTATAGGACATTCAATATGCAAAGTCATGCCTCAAGCGTTATTTGAGCATACGATCAAGCCTCGATTAGATCAATGTTTAAACGGACAGGTCGTACAGTACGAAATGTGGGTGGAGTACCCCGCGCTGGGTCGGCAATTTTTGAGCATTACCTATAATCCTTACTTTGACACCAACCAAACCATTTCGGGCGTTGTGGTTAGTCTGCGCAATATCACGAGACTTAAACAAGCGGAAATAGAGCTAGAGCTTCAGGGCGTGATTGTGAGAAACATGGCTGAAGGAGCTTGTATGGTCAGGATAGAGGACGAAATGATTGTTTATGCTAATCCAAAGTTTGAGCAGATATTTGGTTATGAACTAGGAGAACTTAAAAACCAACCTGTATCCATTTTGAATTATGAAGATGAACAGGTCAGTGCGGAAGAAGTGCATCATGCCATTAAACAAGAGGTGACTCAGCACGGTGAAGCCACCTATGAGGTTCAGAATGTCAAAAAAGATGGCACTGCTTTCTGGTGTAGGGCGACTACTTCAATCTTCCAGCACCCTGAGCATGGTACAGTGCTGCTTGCTGTGCAACAGGACATCACTGAACAGAAGCAAGCAGCGGAACAGATTAGAGTCTCTCTTAGAGAAAAAGAAGTACTACTAAAAGAAATTCACCATCGGGTCAAAAACAATTTGGGAATTGTCGATGGGTTGTTGAAAATGCAATCCCGTCGAGCAACCGACCCACAGGTTATCGCAACATTGAAAGAAAGCCAGAACCGGATTGCTTCAATTGCCCTAGTTCATGAAAAGCTTTATCGCTCTGAAGATTTGGCAAACATTGACTTTGTTCAATATATTGCTGATCTGACGGCTCACCTGTTCGACTCCTATAATACCCATTCCAACCAGATTCACCTGAAAACGAACATCGCCAATATTCCGCTCGATATTGACACTGCTATCCCCTGTGGCCTAATCATCAATGAATTGGTGTCCAATGCGCTCAAATATGCCTTCCCACACCTGCAACCAGGTGAAATTCAAGTTACATTCCAACAAAATCAAGACCAGTCTTTGACCCTCATCGTGCGGGATAATGGCATAGGACTCTCTCAAGACTTTAGCCTCAAGCAAACAAAAACCTTGGGAATCACCCTGGTGAAAGGTTTGGTCAAACAACTTAAAGGAACACTAGAGGTCAGTGCTCAACCAGGATCTACGTTTATAATTTCCCTCAACAAACCCTAAAAAATGGAAAGTAATAGACAGTCTTTATCCAGCACCCTTCCCTCTAAAAAAGTGCAAATTTTGGTCGTAGAAGATGAATACATCATTGCTGAAAATTTACGGGAGAATCTAGAGTCACTGGGCTACAGCGTTTCAGACACTGCCAGTTCGGCAATAGAGGCGATCGAAAAAGCGGAGGAATTGCAACCCGATATCGTGCTGATGGATATCCGGCTTCAAGGCGAAATGGATGGCATTCAGGCAGCCGAGCAGATCTGGAATCGTCTGCAAATTCCGGTTATTTATATCACCGGGCATTCTGACAGAAGCACGCTAGAGCGAGCAAAGGTGACTTTTCCGTTTGGCTATATTCTCAAGCCTGTGAAGGAACAGGAAGTTTATGTGGCGATCGAAACTGCCCTGAACCGCTATGAACGGGAGCAGTTCCTGAGCACTGTGCTGCGGCGGATTGGAGATGGGGTGATTGTAGTTGATACCCGGTATCAGATCAAATACCTTAATCGGGTGGCTGAAATCTTTACGGGCTGGCAGCTTAATGAAGCAAGAGATCAAGATTTGATGACTGTGCTCAATCTGGTCGATGAAGAGACTCGGCAACCGGTCGAAAATCCGGCAATATCGGCATTTCGCCAGGACAGCGTCGTTTATTTGAATCGTCGGGTTCTGCTGATCACTAAAGATGGCACAACTTTTCCAGTGACAGATAGTGTTGCTTCACTCATGGACAAGCGGGGCAACCTGACTGGGGCGGTATTAGTATTTCGCAATGACACCCAACGTCGGCTCCAGGAAGAGTATAGTCTAGCGCTTCAGCGTGCTCAGCTGATGGAGCAGCAGATGGCAGAACTCCAGAGATTGGATAAACTTAAGGATGATTTTCTAAGTACTGTCTCCCACGAATTGCGGACACCGTTGACCGTCATTGAAATGGCAATTCAGATGTTGGAGATCAGTCTAGATCGACGGATGCTGGTTCCTTCAGAATTGGAAGCCGATGCTGCAGCGCAGCAGGTAGAGCAGTATCTGAAAATCCTGCGAGAACAGTGTGAGTATGAATTGAATTTAGTCAATGACTTATTGGAGCTGCAACACTTAGGAGCAGAAGAGATTCCAGTTAACCCAGCTCCAATCAATCTATTAGACTGGATTCCCCATATTGTCGAAGCATTTCAAGAGCATGCTCGGACAAGGCAGCAACACCTGCAAGTGCTTCTGCCACCTGTTTTGCCACTGCTTGTCTCAGATATTCCAATTTTCACCCGCATCTTAAAAGAGTTGCTCACTAATGCTTGTAAATACACACCATTAGAAGGAGTGATTACGGTGAGTGCTCAACAGGTAGAGGAACACCTGGAACTGATGGTGAGTAATTCGGGCATTGAGATTCCGCCTGAAGAACTGCCGCGTATCTTTGACAAGTTTCATCGGCTTCCGACGAGCGATCACTGGAACCAAGGTGGAACCGGATTGGGTTTAGCCCTGATCAAGAAATTGGTAATTTACTTAGGGGGGAACATTTGGGCTGAAAGCCGGGCGGGACAAACCTGCTTTATCGTTGAATTGCCTCTTTCATCCCTTGTTGAATTTAATCAAGTGATGAACACATAACGGGTACCTCAAAAATTTCTCTACAAGATGGACGGCTTGTGAGAAGTTTACCTCTCCAGGGTACACTTCTCATAGCCTGCTCAGGATAGCTATATTTTTTGAATGTGCCTTGCCACTATGTTTTATGAAGAGCTTAATCATTTTTACTTTGCTAACGATCGCCACATGTTCTATTGTGTCTAAGCGAATCACAGATACTGACTGTTTAAGAGTGCTAATTCCTCTTTACATTTACCCAACACACTATCAGCCTGAGACTTATGCTTGGCGTAATATAGCACTTGCTCAAGCCCATGTGCCGATTACTGCGGTTATTAATCCGAATAATGGCCCGGATAATGGTCCACCTAATCAAGATTATGCGCAAGGACTAGCAGACTTACGGGCGGCTCATGTGACCTTGCTAGGATATGTGTCTACTCGCTATAGCCAGCGAAATTTAGCTGAGATAAAAAGAGAGATTGATTTATATAAACAGTATTACGATGTTGATGGAATTTTTCTAGATGAAGCTGCAAGTCATCCAGATCAATTAAAGTATTATCAGGAGCTTTACAGTTATATTAAAACAATATCAAATTTAGGTCAGGTGGTGTTGAATCAAGGGACCCAACCTGATCAAGGGTATTTGAGTAGACCTGCTGCAGATACGGTAGTTGTTTTTGAGAATTACGCCAGAGAATGGGCAAGGTATTCTCCTCCCTCCTATACCTCAAACTACGCAGCCGATCGATTCTCGGTACTGGTGCATTCTGCGCCAGATGTTGAGGCGATGAAGCAGATCATTGATCTAACACTAGCTCGTCATGCAAAGTATGTTTATGTAACAGATGATAGTCCTGACAGTGCAGATCAAAACCCATGGAATCAATTACCGTCTTACTGGGATGAAGAGATCCAATATATTCAGGCTTTAAATCAATCAACCGGTGCTTGCTCAGCTAGGTGAAAGTGATACACCTTGAGAACAGTATCTTCATACTCAATTGAGCTATTGGCATGGGTTTGACGATAGGCTTCGCAGAGTTTCATAGCATCAAATTGCAGGCTACTGCGTCCTGCCAAGCTACGGTAATTGCGGTATGTTGGATCAAATGCTGACTCGCCAGAGATGGCTAAAGGTTCAATCTTGAAGGTTTTGAAGGGGCGTTTTTCGACAAAGACAAATAAATCGGGAACGGTAAACGGAAAGCGAAAATCACGTTGCTGCACGCGATCGCCATAGGTATCTACAAAGTTAGCCAGATCACCGTACCAGGCTCCTCCGTAGGTTTCAGAAAATTGTTCTGTTGGTGCAATCAGCATCCAGCGTTTGGCTGGAAATCGAGCATTAAGCGCTAAAGTCTCACGAGCAGTGATGTTATATTCCAGGTAGGTGATATTTGGTGAGAGCGGCAGCACACAATTAACAGAAATAGCAAAAACCAAGATCAAGCCGACCGAGGGAGTCAGAGCACCGCAACTCCATCGGCACAAGCGACTTAGCAAAGCAAAAATGCAGCCGCAGAGTAAACTGAGCGCAACCGGAAGGGTGATGAGAAACGGTTGTAAAAAATGGGAGTGATTGAGCAGAGGAGCCAACAGCCCTAAACTCAGCCATCCTAGAGCCACCATCCCTAATGTCCAGCGCTGGCTGACAACGAGTCCCAGACTACCGAAGGCAGCAAGTATTAGGAGTGAAGGAGCCGTCAGTGCGACAATGGCACTACAGCAGCCTGTTGCGATCCAGGCAGATCTTTGCTGATATAGCCCACGGTTAAGCTGGGTCAGGGCCAGAATTAAGAACATGGCACCCAGTTCAAGTTCGGTTCCCGTCCATTGGCGGATTAGAGCAGCATTTAGTTGGGTGGTTAAGGTTTCGAGATAAGACTGTATCCATGGGGACAAACTCTTGGGAATACCTCCACTATAGGTAAACCAGTATGTTCCCAAACTCAACATTGAAACCAGTGCAGCTGGCCCATTTCGCATTAAGACGTACATCCCATAACCAACTGTTGCGACCAGCGCAACCCCCAGTAAGGGAGAGAGGAAACGGATCACCTGCATGGGATCAACGGCTCCAACTAAAGCCAGCACCGCTGCTAAAGCAGCGAAGACAGGAGGGGGGTGGCTGGAAAAAGTATCTCCTGCCAGAATTTGCCGCGCAGTCAACAACGTTTGGTAAGCATCAGGATGGTTAAATCGCGCCTCTAATAAGGGATGTTCGTAGCGTAAGAGCAATGTGAAGCTCAAGATGACCGTTAAAGTAATTAAAGTGGGCAAGAATTTTGGTTGTCTCCATTGCCTTTGATGTTCATGATCTAAGATGCGTTTTTGCCACGATATAAGATGCGATCGAACTGCTGTTTGAAACGATAACCACGAAATCTGTTGATCCAAAATATCAAATAGAAGATATAAACTTTGATACCAGAGGATCTGCATCTGGCTCAACGTCTTTTGACGGTCATAGATCAACTGAAAGAGGAGTAATCCTGCAACATACCAGAAAACTAGCGTCAACCAGTTAAATAACGACAGTGTGGCAAGTACTAACACGCCAGTGACTAACAAAAGAGTGGATTTGGATAAAGACTCAATTATGCGATCGTGCCAAGTAAGTTGCCTCGCTTGAAACAAAATCTTGTTGGGTAATCCAACCAATAAAAAAATACTTAATCCTGTAATCCAAAATGCTGTAATCAAATCGAGGAGCAAAGACTGAATCGTTATTGTCATTTCACGCTTTAGTTTTCCTGGATTGCAAAAATCAACTGAAGAATTATTTAGTTAGCAGCCTTAGAGACTGCTAAGGATTACGAATTAATTAAAATCGAACTTTTAATTTTTGAAAGCGCGGCAGCGCTTTCAAAAATTAAGTTTTAGGTTTTATTCAATTCACGTTCCTAAACCAATAGAATTTTGTAGGATAAGCACTGCCCACAACCTGTAAATTATGGGCAATGCAAGGTCGTGGTGGGCACTGCCCACCCTACAGAAAACACATGCTCTAATTTTCCTGGGCACTAGGAGCTATTGGCGGCTACTCCAATCAGCTGCCCACCCTACGAAAACACATGGTCTAATTTTCCGAAGTCATAAATTTATATTTTGCTACTCTACGGTGACAGACTTCGCCAAATTTCTGGGCTGATCAACATCTAATCCCCGAATTGCGGCAATGTGATATGCCAGGAGTTGGAGAGGAATAGTAGTCAGAATGGGGGACAAAATCTCATCCACTGCAGGGACGGGTAACATAGTATCAAAAACATCAGTAGCATGATGCTGGAGTGACGTGACCCCGATCAACTGGGCATCTCGAGCTTTTGCTTCTTGAGCATTGGAGAGCACTTTGTCATAGACCGTTCCAGGCATAGCGATCGCCACGACTGGAACTTTAGCATCTAGAAGGGCGATCGGGCCATGCTTCATTTCACCTGCTGGATAGCCTTCAGCATGGATGTAGCTAATTTCCTTCAGCTTTAGAGCACCTTCCAGGGCAATAGGAAAATTAATGCCCCGTCCCAGGAAGATACAATCTTGCGTCTCTAAGAAACGATGCGAGAGTTTCTCAATTGCAGCTTCTTGAGTATTTAGAATTTGCTCAATTTGTGTAGGTAATTGACGTAATCCATGGACAAGAGCAGTCATTCGTTCAGGAGTAAGCGTTTGACGCCGATAGGCTAGATCCAGCGCCAGGAAATAGAATGCCATCAGTTGTGCAACAAAGGTTTTGGTTGCGGCAACCCCTACTTCAATGCCGGCAGGGGTCGCAATCAGATGAGGCACCAGATGTGCCAAGGTACTCTCGGGGCGGTTGGTAATTCCCAACATCCGAGGACGAAATTCTGTTGATCCCTGACTGCGCCGTTTCTGTTCCATTTCCAAAGCTGCTAAGGTATCTGCAGTCTCGCCCGATTGAGTGACGCCGATCGTTAGCGTATGGGGGATGAGTGGCGTAGGCGCATAGCGATATTCAGAAGCATAATGCACTACGGTCGGAATTTCAGCTAACTGTTCTAATAGATATTTGCCGACTAGGCTCGCATGCCAACTGGTTCCACAGGCGAGGATCTGGATTTGCTGTAGATCGGTTAATAGATCATTGGGAAGCCCTAGTCTAATCGGCGAACCTGTCTCTGTATGATCTTGCCAAGTAGGAGAAAGATAGCTGGAAAGACAATCTCGAACAATGGCAGGTTGCTCATGGATTTCTTTCAGCATATAGTGGCGGAAACCTTGTTTGTCCGCCGCCATACAGCTTCCTTTGAGAATATGCGGATGACGAGTAATGCGATCGCCTTTAAAGGACGAAAGTGACACGCCCATTGGAGTGAGGGTCGCAATTTCGCTATTTTCCAGCATCACAACTGCCGCAGTATAGGGCAGAATAGCAGGTACATCTGAAGCACAGAAAAATTCGCCTTGTCCAAACCCAATCACTAGGGGAGCCTGCTGACGCGCCATCACTAATTCATCGGGATATTCACTACAAAGTACAACGATCGCAAAAGCTCCTTCCAAACGATGAACTGCCCGACGAACCGCCTCGGTGAGAGGCGAAGTGTATTGATACAGCTCCTCATTACTCCGCATCTGATCAAGCAGATCTGCAATCAGATTAGGAATGACTTCAGTATCGGTTTCAGAATTGAACTGGTAACCTTTTGCCTGGAGCTCTTGTCTAAGTTCACGGTAGTTTTCAATAATGCCGTTTTGCACCACGGCAACCCGCTGCGACATATCCAGATGGGGGTGGGCATTATACTCTTCGGGCTTACCGTGCGTCGCCCAGCGAGTATGACCGATGCCAATTCGCGCCGGAATTTCCTGATTCTCTAATTTCTGGCGTAGATTTTTCAGCTTACCTTTGGCACGAACACAATGCAGCTTACCTTCCCAAAGCGTAGCCAGACCCGCCGAGTCATATCCTCGATATTCTAAATGCTGCAATCCTTCTAATAAAATTTCAGATGCAAATTGAGTTCCGATATAGCCAACAATTCCACACATGGGTTTTACCTGATAAATTGGGTTGATTATTGAGTGAATAGCAATTCCAATTCCATTTGCAGTTGTACAGATTTTTCCAGAGGAACTTAGGATTGCCAAACGCTCACAAAATTTTGATTCAGTGCAGTTTTATAGAGAATGGGTATACCTATAGCCATATGAGTGGTGAGCAGGGGGTGGAGGGCACTGCGCTTTACTTTATTCCTAACCCCTTTTTGGCTTTCTCATAGCTGATTTAGGATGGCTATAGAAGTTTTATCAATTGCAAGAATAGAGAAGTTTGGGAGCAATGCTCTATTCCTAGACTTATACTCTGTTGAGTTAAACGCAGCTTCAGCTACTGAAGACTATGCTGTGGCTCTTACTCAAGAAAGCAAAATTAATAGCCACCGAGATAGTAAACATAGTCAGGTGAGCGAATTGCCTGAACAACGGCTTGACCTGAAAGCAACATGAAAGCTGCTGCTCCAACGACTAAACCTGCAACGGCATAGATGTCCGCTATTCCATGCGCTAGAAGATAGCCAATACATAGATTGATAATGAGGGCAGGAATTAAGGATTTCATGACACGAGTTGCTTGATTTAAGCTAAATAGAATAATTCCATTGAGTAAACCGATGGCAAATAATAAATAGCCAATACTTCCTGCAAGGGTACAAACTATTTCTGGAACACTCCAACTGATGGGTTTAAACGTGAGAAGGATAGTAGGCAGTAAGAAACAAAAGCAAAGCATTCCAATGAGTATTGTTCGGTAATAGCGGCGCAGTAGTTGAGCCGAAAATTCGGGTAATTTGTCAATCGGTATGATAACTGCTTGTTGATACCAATGCCGGATAAAAATGTAACCTAAATATTCTATAAGTGGCACAAAAAGTAAAAAGTTGAGCAATGATAGATCTATGCTGCGTTGATAGCTAGAATTGATTGCGAAGATTAACCCTGAAGCTGGATTGATAGCCAAACCAGCAACAATGCGATCGGTGAAAATAAACGTAAAATACAGAATTCCGTAACCAAAATAAGGAGAAAGGATATACACTAAAGCGCTAATTCGAGGAGAACGACTAGAATCGATCGCTTGATTTTTTTGAGATAATTGAGATTGCCGAAACTGAGCCGTAATTATACCAATCAGTCCAACCAGCGTGATGCTCATCGTCAGGATTTGGGCTTCCAATGCTCCCAGACCTAGTAACACCCGAAGTACTAAAAATAGCAGCGTTAAGCTCACCAAGGCGATCGGTGTTCCCCAAGGTATCAAAATTGACAGTATGGCGAACAGCATCCATAGCGCACTCAGAGATAAATAATAGAAGTTAGCCAGGATGAGATACTGATCGGCGAACATCCCTCGGTAAAAGCCGAACCAGGTGCCTAAGCAACTGAGTACAATACTCGCTGTCATTCCTAACATCAAAAAGGAGAAACAAATCTGCCGCATTTGATTCATCTCCCCTAGCTGAAGGTAAAATAGACCTCGTCGTTGAATCATCTGCACAAATCCACCACTGGTACTTAAACTAGCGATGGTTGCTAATGTGAACAAGGCAGCTAGCTCAGGAGGCAAAAGCTGGGCTGTATGCTGAGTGGGGAAGTATTCTAAAACTAACACCGCGATCAGAGGCACAGCGTAAACAAAGCTACGACTAAATTCTGTTAGAAAAACACAAAATTCTTTTAAGACACCAAGTTTGAGTCGTTTAGGATGAGTAGATGGCTGAGCAGGCGATGTAAAAGGATAGCGTTCATAGATGAATTGAGCTAGAACTCTGGCATCGGGAAACTCAAGCTCTTTCTGAATGATGCGATCGGTATATCCCAGTGATTCAATGATGGCAATAATCTGCCACTGGTCAACGGGATGCGGGTTAACGGTTTCAATCTTAGTAATTAACGCTTGTAACTTGTCATTAATTGAAGTCATCATCTTGTATTCAACAGTTAAACCTTAAACGCTTAAGTAAGCGAGTCGGTCAAGTGGCTGATCTTGAGACTGGTGTAATAACCGATAATAGGTTTCCAAATGTGCATTTAAAAAAGTTTTTTGGGTAAATAGCTTCAAAGAACGCTCCAATGCCCGTTTACCATAGTTCGCTCGCTCTGCTTCTGGCATTTCCAACAGTTTCAAAATGGCAGTTGCCATCTCGTTTGGGCAGCTTGCTCGCACTAACAAGCCTGTATCTGCGATCGCCTCTCCCACTCCTCCCACATCAGTTGAGACAATAGTCGCACCAGACAGCATGGCTTCAATGACGGCAAAGGGAAAGCCTTCTGAGATACTTGACATAGCCACTACATCTGCTTCACTATAGGCCCGCCAGGGTTCACTGGTAAACCCAGCAAAGTTAATGTTTTTTTCAAGCTGATGGCGCTGAACACATTGCTCACACTCGGCAAAATAAGCATCATCGGATGGACGACCATAAAACCGAAACTCAACATTGGGAATTTTGTCTCGAACGATCGCTGCTGCTTCAATCAAATCCAGCTGTCCCTTTAAGGGAAAGATCAAGCCCATATTCATGACTACTGGATGATCTTTCTGCCCTAGAGAAGTTGGATGAAATTTTTCGGGATCTGCCCCGTTATAAATCACCTGAATTTTCTCTGGCGGCACTCCCCACCAACGTTCCCAACGGGCATTAAATTCGCATACTGGCGAAATCTGATTGGCAAAGTGAAAATTTAAACGAACGATTGCTCCCATTAAACGATATAAGAAGAGGCGAACAAAGTTAGACTCAATGCTACGGTTGAGATTGAGATACTGTTCTCGAATATTAATGCCATGTTCTGTCAACAGATAGGGAGTACCTCGTTGAAGTTTAGCAATTACGCAAGGCAAGCCACAGAAAGCAGCTGCTGAAGAATGAGTTAGGTCTGTCTTGGGAACCGGAATATGTATTGGAATCAGTAAACGATAGAGTAAGCGCATAATTTCAGAGAGGTCAACTATCGTCACTTGTAGGCGATCGTACTGCTGTTGCCATGGTTCTAAGGCAACTTGCTTCAACACAGACCAAACAGACTTGGAAGTCATGGTTTTGTGGTAGTCATAACGGAGAAAATACTCGTGCAATGCTAGTACTAGCTGTCCTAGTTGCACCATGTCCGAATTAGAAAATACGATCGCCTGTAAAAACTGTTCAAATAGAGGCAAAAAATAGCTTTGGATCACGGACGGCGTTGTATCTAGTTTGGTTCGCAGCGCTTTAGAAAAAGGGAAGCGCCAAGAAAACTCTGCTGGATCTTCAGTCCCCCAAAGCGGAACTTTAATGATTTCCCGAACGTTGGCAGACAGTTCGTAATGTTGCTGGAGATAAGGATTGGCAATCACAGAAAAGAGCTTGAAATCTATCTCGGGTAGGTGTTGTGTTAAGACATGACACCATGTGCTCACACCACCTTTATGAAAGGGATAGGTTCCTTCAGTCGTTAACAGGACAGAGAGCCGACTCATGTTAAGTTACTCATTAGCAAAGCGAACTTTAGCAGGTTGACCGGACAGAAGCATCCGATCTGGGTTTCCAAACTGTACCTTGACTAGATGGCTTAGATCATCCGAGGGTAACGGGCTAATGGATACAACCGTTGCTTTGACCTGTAACGCTGCTGCGTCCGCTCCCACTTGTACCGTGGCAGGTTGACCGACCCGCAGAGAATTGATTAGCCGGCTGCTGACGGGTACCTCTACATTCAATTGATTGATCTGGCTGATTTCGACTAGTGGGGTTCCTGTATAAATTTGATCCCCGATCGAAACAGGAATTTTCGTAACTACACCGTTTTTTGTAGCTCTAACAACAATTTGAAAACTGTTGCTCTGACCACTGTTGGCGGGTATACCCTGTTGCCGGATTTGTTCCAGTTTGCGAGTTGCCTGATCGTATTGAAGCTGAGCCATTTTCAACTGTCCCTGAAGTTCAACGATCTTCTGTTGTTGTTGAGCTGCATTAACTTGTTGTTGAACGTTCAGTTGATCCTGCTGTTCTTGCTCCAGCACTTGGGAGGCATCCGTTGCCTTCTGAGCGCTGGAAAGATCTGCTTCAGCAATTTGTAAATCAGCTTTTGCTCGATCGACCTCCGCTTGCGCCATTGCCCCTTCCTGATAAAGGGTGTTCATCCGATTGTATTGAACGAGCGCTAAATCATAAGCTGCTTGTGCCCGTTGAACAGAGTCTTGCCGCTGATGGAGGGGAACTTGCTGTGCCTGGATTTGTGCCCTGGAAAACCGACTATCGGCATGATCTAGCTGTTGATTAAGTGAAGCAACCTGCGTCAGAGAGCTGATCTGCGCCTCTAACTGAGCAATTTGTCGCTGGGCAACTTCTTGCTGCTGCTGGGCCTGCTCGTATTCGCGTTTGGCATCCAAGTTCTCTAAAACCATTAGAGGTTGGTTGGCTTCAACGCGATCGCCAATTTGAACATGAACATCCTGCACGATCGCAGCAGAGAGGGCAGCAACTTTAAAGTTCATTGCAGGTTCTACCTTTCCTGAAAACTCGATTGCTGCAATGGCGTTCAATTGCTCGGCAGCGCTGAGTGAGGGAAGCGGTTGTCTTAAATATTGACGAATCAGATAAATGCCAACAGTCAAACCCATTGCCAAAGACAGCAGAGCCAGCAGACGGCTCAGCCCAAACTCTTTACCTACTGTTGTTGTATGAGAAATTTTATTAAAAGGGTTAATCATAGAATTTTTGGCAATCACTCATAGAGGTAATTAAACCCAGGAGCATGTATCCTAGCTGAGCCGGCTTAATTGTTCTATCAATCGTTTCAAAGAGACAATGCCTTCTCTGCCATCTCAGTATAGCCTGAGGCAAAAATGTATTTTTTCGCACCTGGCTAAATTCAGCGAATCTACATAATTGAGTACCAGACTTAACCACTAAGTCGGGTGTCTATAGATAGCAGGACTCACGAGGATTAGACGAGATGCAAGGGTGGAACTTCTGACTGGAAGCAAAATCCAAAACTCCTTGCCCTGAATCTAGGTGCGTAGCGCTATACGCCTGACTAGAAGCTTCTCAGAAAAACGGTATCGTTGTCCTTAAGGAGGCTCAACTCTTGATTGTTAAAAAAAGCACAACTGTAAGAGACTGCTCATAAAAGCCTTGTGCCTGCGCTGAAAATTGCTCTATATAAGTATATGCACTTATACTGGATGTATAAATTATTGATAAAGGTAAAAGCTTGACGCTGTTATTACTTAGAGTAGAAGGCTACTATTGCATGTAGCCCCTAATGAATAGACTATGCGCCTCCGTAGTTTTATTCATTCGCACGAAGCATAGGACTGTCTATTCTTCTAGAACTAGTCTCCTGAAAGCTGGAAACTTGCAGATCAGCCAATTTTTTGACCCATCAGCTGAAGCATTGTTAATTGACTCCCCCCAAAGGAGTTGTTGAGAAATAAGCCGGAAAATGCCTGAAACTCTGACAAGGTAAGCATTCCGCAATCTATAGTCACGTTTATTGACGTTCACTTACTTAGAAACTGAGTTTAAGATGAATAGAAAAGTATTAGTTACGGGTGGAGCTGGATACATCGGCTCCCACACGGTTCGCCAACTTGGAGAAGCGGGGTATGAGATCGTTATCTACGATAATCTTTCAACCAGTTCCTCTGCATCGGTCTTGTACGGAGAACTGATAGTTGGTGATTTAAAGGATGTTGATCGCCTGCAGCAAACCTTCGAGCAACATCGCTTTGATGCGGTTCTACATTTTGCTGCCAGCATTTCTGTACCAGAGTCGATCGCCAATCCTTTGCAGTACTACACCAATAACACGCAAAACACGCTTAATCTCTTGCGGTGCTGTTCTGCATTTGGGGTAAAACAATTTGTGTTTTCCAGTACGGCAGCGGTGTATGGTGAGCCGCAAGATAACCCCGTTCGAGAATCGTCACCCACACAGCCGATCAATCCCTACGGTCGCTCCAAACTGATGAGTGAGCGAATGATTCAGGATTATAGCTTGGCTTCTGGTATGAACTATGTCATTTTGCGTTACTTTAACGTAGCCGGAGCAGATCCCCAGGCGCGAATTGGGCAAGTTAACCGTCAGGCAGAACATTTAATTAAAATTGCCTGTGATGCAGCATTGGGTCGTCGTCCTGCAGCAAAGATTTTTGGAATGGATTTTCCAACCATTGATGGTACAGGAGTCCGAGATTTTATACATGTTGAGGATTTAGCTGCGGCTCATATTGATGCGTTGCGGTATTTAGAAGCGGGTGGAGAGAGCCAGATTTTCAACTGTGGCTACGGTCAAGGCTATAGCGTGCGCCAAGTTTTAGAGCGCATGAAAGAAATTTCAGGATTTGATTTTCCAGTCATTGAGGCAGACCGCCGAGCTGGAGATCCTGCTTCTGTGATCGCCTGTGGCGATCGAATACGGCAAGTGTTGGGTTGGCAGCCGAAATACAACAATTTAGACATTATTTTGAGCACTGCCTTGGCATGGGAAAAGCGGTTGATTGCTTTAACCTCATTGACCAATGCTTTTAGCAATCAAGATTGTCGATTGGGTACGCTATTTCTGCGCAAGAACATTATTTCTCGGTCCGAGCTGGAAACCGCTTTAACAGAGCAAGCAAGTAGCTCCAAGAGGTTAGGTGAAATCCTACTTCAAAAGTCATTAATTTCTGTGGAAACGCTTCAGCATTTTTTAATTGAGCAGCGCTGGCGACAGCAAACCAATTTTTTGGCCAAAGTGTCTTAGTCACTGCCAATTTAATCTACTACGGGTCAAATTCCCCGCCGCTTGCGGCGAAGCATCAAGCTTGCAATGTCAGCCAATGGCTGAAGCACAAAACGAGTTCCATACCCCGCTGCTTGCGGCGGGATCGTTGATTAAACAAGAGCACCACATCTTCGACTGCTCTTCCTTTACCGCTCTTTCAATGTAAAAGCATTATGGTTACCCTTGAATCAACCAACAAAAATTCTCAATCTGTCTCTATTCCACCTTCCGTCTTGAAAAAACTGCGGCGATTTTTACAAGACCCAGAGTTTGACAGCAAGATGAACATTGCCTTTGGCGACAGTTGGAATCATAAAGCTGCAGCTTTATTGATTCAGAAAATGGCATTAGGTGAAGCGTTGCCTAACCTGCAAATCACCTCTGCTTCGACACTGAATGGAGCAATGGGTGCCTATGATGCTGTTAACCAAACCATTTACTTATCTCAAGACTTTCTCACTACACAAACAAATAACCCAGAGGCGATCGATCAGGTTTTACTGGAAGAATTGGGGCACTATATCGATTCCCAAATTAATTCAGCGGATGCTCCTGGGGATGAAGGTGCTATTTTTTCAGCCCTTGTGATGGGTCAGTCTCTCTCTGCAGCACAGCTTGCATCCCTGAAGGCAGAAGATGATCATGGCGTCATAACTGTGGATGGAGTTGCTAAAGCTGTCGAGTTTGCCGCCACCTATGGCAGCATTACGCTTGATGGCGGCTTGACTGACTGGACAACGGGCGATCGCCTCGACTACTTACCAGGCACCGGTCAAACTGGCTATGAGAGCTATGGCAAGTCTACAGGAAATGCCTTTGTCTTTGCCATTAAAGCGCCTGTGGGTACTGCCATTGGACAGTATACAAGCATCTGGCTAGATACCGATCGCAATACCAGCACAGGCTATAAAATCTTCCAACCTTCTGGCACATCTGCGGGTTTTGGTGGAGCAGATTTTCTGATTAATATCGACGCTGCTGACGGTAAGGCATACCTGTATAAGGCAACGGGGACAAGCAGTTTGCAACGGGTTAGCGATACTCCTTTAGATTCTGCGTTTGACAGCACTAAGCAAACCTGGGAAGTAGCTGTCCCCACGACTTTGCTGGGTACCAGCACCCCATCGGCTATTAACGTGTACGAAGATGTTAATAACACCGCGTTTTTGCCAGGAGACTATACACTCAACAACTACACTGTTTTTGCTAATCAGACTTTGCCGACTCGCAGCGATCCCACTAACAAAAAGATTGGCATTGTCTATTCTGAGACCAGTGCCGGTAAGTATTTTAGCAAGACGGCGTACTCGCAGCTGTTTATGTCAGTTCAAGATCAAGCGATGATGGCAGGGATTCCGTTTGACCTGCTGACGGAAGCTGACTTGAAGGATATGAATAAGCTGGTTAACTACGATACGCTAGTATTTCCGTCGTTTCAGTACGTCAATAAAGCAGATTTGCAGGCGATTCAAGACAACTTGAACTCTCTAGTTTTCCAGAAAGGCACTAGCATTATTGCGGCTGGCAATTTCATGACCAATGATGAAACTGGGGCCGCTTTGTCCGATGCTTACAGCCGCATGAAAACGCTGCTCAATCTGCAGCCCCAAGCTTTTGGCAGCAGTACGATTTCGCTCACGAATGTCTCTAATCCTGTGTTGCAAGGATATGCATCGGGTGAGACCATCCGCACCTATAACCCGATGGGTTGGAATGTCTTTGGCAGCGTAGACCCTACTAAAACAACCACGCTGGTCAATCAAACGGTGAGTAGCGGAACCTATGGCGCGGTTGTGACGACGCAGGCGGCA
This sequence comes from Coleofasciculaceae cyanobacterium, assembly GCA_036703495.1. GTDB lineage: Bacteria > Cyanobacteriota > Cyanobacteriia > Elainellales > Elainellaceae > Drouetiella. The sequence continues at coordinate 1,550 of DATNOY010000962.1, read as the reverse complement.
CCAACCAGTGGACGCAATGTTCACTTTGCCAGCGAGAGCTATCTGGGAGACACAAATCTCCTGCAGCAGGCACTGCAATGGACGACTTATAACAACCAACCGTCTGTTAAGTTGAGCCTAACCCGCAATAACAGCCTCTTTCTCTCCCGGAATGACATGGATACCTCCCAGGAATCCTATTCAGTTAAGCCTGCCACTGGCACTGGCATTTATGATCGAATGCTGCCTATCGTGGATCAGTGGAAGAGCGCCTATAACTTTGTTGGCTCTTACTACATCAACATTGGCAATGACCCAGCTAATGAAGAATATACTGATTGGGCAGTTTCCAAACCTTACTACAATCGCCTCCTGGCAGCAGGGAATGAAATTGGTACTCACTCCTATACTCATTTCTATGAGTATCAAGGCTACAATCCTGCTGAAAATACCAACGTTGCTACGGATGCCCAACTTGAGTTTGAGTTTAATCAATCTAAGCAGGTGATTGGGCAAAATTTGGGGATTAACGTTACAGGTGCGGCTCTTCCCGGTGCACCTGAAACCGTGGAAACCGCTCAGAAAATCATTCAATATTTTGATTACATTTCGGGGGGATACTCTGGTGTGGGTGCAGGGTATCCAAATGCCTTCGGATATTTGACTCCCGACCAAAAATCAGTTTACCTTGCCCCGAACCTCTACTTTGACTTTACCTTGATTGAGTTTGGTGTTCCTGTCTGGAATGGCACTACTTATGTGGCGCAAAAACTCAACGCTACCCAGGCACAAGCCAAGTGGATCGAGCAGTTCAATAGTCTCAATAGCCATGCTAACAAGCCAATTGTGATGATGCCCTGGCATGACTACGGGCCAACCAATTGGGGAAATGTAGGCTACACCTCCGATATGTTCACGGGTTTAATTAAAACGGCGTACGACAGTGGTGCAGAATTTGCAACTCTGAATGATGCTAGCCAGCGCATTAAGACCTTTGAACAGTCAACTTTGAATATTTTGAGTAGCTCTAGTAGCGCCATTACAGCAAAAGTGACCCCTGCGACTGGCACCAGCCTGGGTAAATTTAGCCTGGATCTGGGAACGGGGTACTCGATTAAGAGCGTTAACAACTGGTATGCCTACGACAAGGACTCAGTTCTCCTACCCACTAATGGCGGTACCTTCGCGATTGACTTGGGTGCGACCCCTGATGACGTCACACACATCACCACCTTGCCAATGCGGTCAGAACTGCTGTCATTGGCTGGAAATGGGGAAGATTTGAGCTTTTCATTTATTGGGGATGGTCAAGTTGTAGTGGATTTGAAGAATCCAACGGGTCTACAGTTGTCTGTCCAGGGAGCCGACAGCTACAGTTTAGCCGGAGAAATTCTCACCCTCAACTTCAATCCCCTCAATTACCTCAATCCCCTGACTCCACGGAATGTCACTGTTGACTTAAACCTTGTCTACACCAACATCCTCGGCACAATTGGCAACGATAATCTCATCGCTACTGCGAACCCCGATCGAATCTCCGCTGATGCTGGTAATGACAAGGTCACTAGCAC
>DATNOY010000961.1:0-2387 GCA_036703495.1 Coleofasciculaceae cyanobacterium | reverse complement strand
TGCGGCCCAGGCGGGAATAGTGCAACAGTGAATTAATTAAGTCCTCCATGCGTTGGGTGAGGCGCACCACCGTTTGCAGTTTGGCAATGCCGTCTGCATCCAACACTGATCCATAATCTTCCATGAGAAAATTGGAGTAGTTATGAATGCCGCGCAGCGGTTCCTTCAGATCATGGGAAGCCACATAGGCAAAGGAATCTAGTTCGGTATTACTGCGTTCCAGCTCTAAATTAATTTTTGCCATCTCGTCTGCCTGACTCAAAATCACACCGACGATTAAGCTGCGCAGTTCGGCAACAATTTCGACCTCGCAGGGTTTCCAGGGTAATGAGTAACCCTGCACCGTTTCTTGCCACAACTCAAAGGATTGGCGGGGCGATAAACGTGCCTGGCCATCGACAACTTCTACGGGTTTGTGAGGATTGCCACCCCAGTTGACTGTTTGCAGCACCTCTGGGCGAAACCAAAAAATGTAATTTTGGTGAACTTCCGAAATTTCTAATGCCAGCAAGCCACTGCCAACGTTCTTAAAGGAGGCTGCCGCTGGGTAGACTTGGGGCAATGATGGAGTTTGAAACAGACTGTATTGAAACTGGGGTTTAACCCAGGCTTGTAAGGCAGGCAGTACGTCTTCTGGCGGTGTTGTGCCGATACAAACGTATTGATTGCCAGTACAAATGACTGCGCCCGATGCATTGACCAGTTCTAGCAAGCTGGTTCCTTGCTGCGCTAACCCATCCAACAAGTGTTTTGACTGAGACAGCGACTCTACAAATTGGCTCAGTAACGACTTCAAGAACATTTTGTAGTCGAGATCTTCATGCTCTTCTTTGGTTGTCAGCTCTATCGACATCACTTGACCAATGAACTCACACAGGGTGCGCATGCCATACGTCACATATCGGGGTGACATATGATGGCAAGCAATTAATCCCCACAATTTTTGATCTCGAATCAGGGAGATGGACATGGAGGCACACACGCCCATATTTTTGAGGTATTCCAAGTGAATGGGCGATACACTCCGCAGCACAGATAGGCTGAGATCTAGTGGGCGATCGCTCAGAGCAGCGTCGGCAGAAACCAAGTTTGCGGGCTGATAGTCGGAATCTGGGATGAGCCGCAGCCAGTTGAGGGTGTAGAGTTGCCTTGCCTGCTGAGGAATATCGGACGCAGGATAGTGCAAGCCTAGATAAGGCGTTAGCGTTTCTAACTTATCTTCTGCAATCACCTGTCCGGCTCCGGCCGCGTCAAACTGGTAGATCATGACGCGATCGAAGCCCGTTGTTTTGCGCACTTCTTGGACAACAACCTGGCACATCTCCAGTAAGGTAGGAGACTTCTGGATTTTGGTGATGATCCGCTTCGCCCGCTGATAAAACTCCAGAAAGTCTGTTTTCTGTTGGGTCTGTTTTGGCTCTAGTTCTAGGACAACTAATTCATCCTGACGATGCACAATGCCATCAAAATAGCGGGATTTTGTTGGTGCTTTAATCGCCATGTCCAAGGGGTTGACATGTTCAAAGTCTTCGTTTAAGCATTGCCGCATGGCATAGATTTGCTTAGGGTTCAACAAGACGGATACCCGTTTTCCCAGTAAATCCTGAGGATGACGACCCAGTAGCTCAACTGTATTGTGACTGACCTGAATAATTTTTAAGTCAGGTTCTTGCAAAACCAATAGCACCCCGTGAGGTTGGATCAGCCCTGGAATGTGGATGGGTTCGCGATCGCAATTGGTTAAATCAACAGACTGATTCATCATGAATGATTTGCAAGCCTCCTAATAAGCGGCATTTTGGGAGAATGGCTTTAGCCTTAGAGGGTATAAATCCCGCCCTTGTCTAAAAATTTAGTCTTAAATCTTTAGCCTTAAATCTTCAGCCTTAAATCTATTGTCTAAAACATCACGCTAATCTTGGGTATAGCTGGAGAAATGTAACGCCTTATACTAAGCCTTCGGATCAATTCTCGTAGATTTAGCTGACAGAGCGCAATAAAACAATGGGCGTTCTGTTCTTGTGTAAGGCTTTTGCATCCTCCCAGTCCTACCCTCCTATGCGTCTAGAGCAATTGCAGGCTTTTTTGGCAGTCGCTGAGGCTGGAAGTTTTCAGCAGGCAACCCAGCAATGCAAGGTGACGCAGCCCACCATTAGCCGTCAGATTCAAGGTCTGGAGGCAGAGCTAGGACTGCCGCTATTCCATCGTGCGTCTCAAGCCAAGCTAACTGTGGCTGGAGAACGGTTTTTGCCTCGGGCCCGCAAAATTTGCCAGGAATGGCAGAATGCTACGGCAGAACTGGCAGATCTGTTAGCCGGGAAACAGCCTGAACTTTGTGTCGCGGCAATTCACTCGGTGTCGGCTCATTTCTTGCCGCCTGTGCTGCA
>DATNOY010000960.1:0-3076 GCA_036703495.1 Coleofasciculaceae cyanobacterium | reverse complement strand
CTAGGACTTTGTCGCGATCGTCGATTGCCAGTACCAGCAGGCGGGCTCGTTCGGCTCCTGCGGCGTGCAATAAATCAAGCCGGGACGCATCGCCGTAAAATACCTTCCAGCCGAAGCGCCGCAACAGGTCAATTTGCGCCGGACTGTGATCGAGAACGGTAATCTGACAGCCATTGGCAAGCAGCAACCGTCCAATGATCTGCCCAAAGCGACCAAATCCGGCAATAATTACTGGGTTTTCATTGTCGTCAATTTCGTCGGCTTCCCGTTCGTCTGCCTGTGCAGCAAACCGGGGTTGAACGATTTTGTCGTTGATGATCATAATCAGCGGGGTCAGCACCATGGACAGCGCTACGACCGCAACTAAAGGACTTGCCACCGCCGTCGGCAAGATTTTTGCCTGCGTGGTAAAGGAGAATAAGACAAAGGCAAATTCTCCGCCTTGGGCTAGGGCAAAGGCAAACAGCAGGCTCTGACTCAGCTCCAGTTTGAAGAAAGATCCGAGGGCAAACAAGACTGCGAACTTGATGATCGCTAGCCCTATTACCAGACCGAGAATCAAGAGCGGCTGCTGAATTAGCAGATTAAAGTTAATACTGGCTCCTACGGAGATAAAGAATAAACCCAGTAGTAGTCCTTTGAAGGGATCAATATCGCTTTCTAGCTCATGGCGATATTCGTTATCTGCCAGCACCACCCCCGCCACAAACGTGCCCAGCGCCGGCGATAGCCCCACTTGCTGCATGGCCAGGGCAATGCCAATCACCAGCAATAGCGCCGTTGCGGTAAACATTTCTCGCAGCCGAGTTGCGGCAATGAAGCGAAATATTGGACGCATCAAAAACCGCCCGCCGACAATGATGCCGCCAACGATCGCCATCACGAGCAGCGCCTGTTGCCAGGGGGGAAGTGCGGCACTCTGATCGGCGGTTTGCTCGGCAGCAACCCACACCACCTGCCTGGCTGTCTGGCTGACTGAGGCGCTCTGGATGGCCAGTAGCGGCAAGAATGCCAGGATGGGGATGACGGCAATATCTTGAAACAGCAGGACTGAAAAGGCAGACTGTCCGGCTTCGGTTTTGGTCAACCCCTTTTCGTTCAGCGTTTGCAGAACGATCGCCGTAGAGGACATCGCGAGGATCATGCCAACGGCCAGTCCGGTTTGCCAGGGTAGGCTGAATAGGAGGCTGATGCCGGCAATTACAAGAGTGGTGACGGCAACCTGTAAGCCCCCTAGCCCCAGGATCGGAATCCGCAGTCGCCAGAGGAGGGAGGGCTGTAGTTCTAAGCCCACCAGAAACAGCATCATGACGACGCCAAACTCGGCGAAGTGCATGACATCTTCGCCTTCCTGTCCAACAAAGCGCAACCCAAAGGGGCCGATGATCACCCCAGCGATCAGGTAGCCCAGGACAGAACCTAGCCCCAGTCGTTTGGAGATGGGCACTGATAACACTGCTGCCGCCAGGTAGATGAATGCTTGAAAGAACAAGTTCTCATTGTGCATGGTGTGCCGCTTCCGATGTTTTGATAACCTGTGCTAGATCTAGGTTGAGGTGTTTGAGCTGATGGAGTTGATCCCAATGAACTGCGTTATCTCGCAACGCAAGTAGGACAGTTCGGTAGTCCTCTACATGTTGAGCAATTTGGTGGGGCTCTCGCAGCTGGTGGGTGCCCTGAACGACAAACGGCGGCAAATACTCCATGCCACACAGCCGGGCGGTTTGCTCAAAGGGAGCCAGCAGCTCACGAATCGTAAAGTGGTTGTGTCCTTGTCGGCAGTAAGCTTGAGCGCTGCCCCCGGTTGTAATGGCAGAGAGAAACTTTTTTCCCTGCAGGGCGGTGCCGTTGTGCCCATAGGCAAATTCGTGTTCCAGCACTAGATCTTGCCACTCTTTGAGGATGGCAGGACTGCTGTACCAGTAAAAAGGGTGCTGAAACACGATGATGTCGTGAGCCAGGAGGAGATCCTGCTCATGCTTGACATCAATATGAAATGTGGGATACCGCTCATACAGGTCGTGGATGGTGATAGCGTCTATTCCCTGAATGGCTTGAATCAGTTGCCGGTTCACCCGAGATTTTTCTAATGCGGGGTGAGCGAACAGAATGAGGATACGCTGAGGAACGCCCATAGTTATACCCAAAGATACAGACTAATGTGACTGATTTGGAATGGTTCTATCACGCTAAAAACGCTTTAGCGTGGCTTCAAGGCGGGTGCGATCGCGGACTGCCATCAGTTGGTTCGATCTGAGGGTTGCCAGGTAACAGCTAAGCTTTCTTAGATTAGCGGAAACCGCTGGCTAAAGCAGTAGCCTAGCTTTCCTAAAGTTCAGTTGCCCAGGCTGTACCGGCGACGAGAGACCTGCCTGATGCTTAGCCCAAGCAGGGTTCAGAAGATTTAAGCGATTGAGGGCGATCGCCCATAGCACAATGCTGAAGAAACCGCTGAGCCAAGTGAGGCTGTGCGCCAAAGTGCAGGTGGGTATAGGCGGCATGGACTTGATAGCGCTGCCAACCTTCTGGGTTGAGCTGGATCGTGGAGCGGTAGCCTTGCAGCTCAAACAGGGGATCTTGGGGTGCTTGGGTCAGGGTGGAGCGGTGAAATTCGTGTCCCCAGAGGCGATCGCCCTTGGCTACCAGGGGGCTATTTTGCAGGGCTGTGGCTTGGCGATAGCCTAAGGTGAGGCGTTTTGCCATGATGGCCGTGGTGGGAAAGATGCCAACCATGGGATAAGCCTGCTGATTAAAATCGACAATCTGGTTGCAGAGATACATTAATCCGCCACATTCGGCATAGGTGGGCATGCCCGACTGAATGGCAGCCTGAACAGACTGACGGGCGGGAAGATTTTCTGCTAGGGCAGCGGCAAATACTTCGGGAAAGCCCCCTCCAAAGTAAAGGCCTTGCGCACCTGCTGGTAAGGCTCGATCGCTTAAAGGACTCCATGCTATTAATTCTGCGCCCAGGTGTTGCAGTAGATCTAGGTTGTCGGCGTAGTAGAAACTGAAGGCGGCGTCTTGGGCGATGGCGAGGCGGAGTGGAGGCAGGGAAGGAGGGATAGGGGATGGG
>DATNOY010000959.1:0-5047 GCA_036703495.1 Coleofasciculaceae cyanobacterium | reverse complement strand
GAACCTGAGATTGCTAATCTGGATGAGCTGTGGCAGTTGATTGAGCCGGCCCTGGAGCGGCTACCCAGTTTTGAGCAACTGCAGCTGGCTGGTAAAGCGATCGCTCAGTTGGCCAAGATTTATCAACTGCGGGCAGATCGGCTGCTGGCAGATTGGGAGGAAAGCCATAACGATGCAGGCCCGTTGATATCAGATGACCTGTTGGCGGGATTGATCCAGAAAACGATGTATCTCGATATCTCGGATCTGATCCGCAAACCCAAAGCCAGACAGCGGCGCAAGGGAGTGCCAGAAGAACAGCCTGCTCCCTCCATTGCTGAAGTGGTGGAGAAGGAACAGCTGCTCGCCTTGATTGATGTGCAAGAAGCAGAGCAGGCAAAACAGGCGGCTTTGGCAGTGGCCCATGCAGAAGATGTTTCAAAGTGGATTGCGGCGATCGCCCAATGGATGGCTCAGCAACCTCAGCATCCGGCGATTCAGTTGGGCACCCTTCAGCAAGCAGTGGGGTTGGCACAGGTTGAGGTTTGGCTGGCCGTTCTTCTATCGGAACAGCCAGGGTATGAATGGGAGCAACGGGGAGAGTTTTACGATACGGAAGGTCTGTGGTTGAGGCAGCGAGGTTAGGGAGGAGGCGTTATAGGACAGGATAGGCAGCGGCAGCGGGGGTTTTGAGGGGCAGCGTTACTGTGAAAGTGGCACCTTGATTTTCTCCATCACTGGCTACGTGAATCTGTCCCTGATGGAGTTGGACGAGTTGCTGAACAATCGTTAAACCTAGCCCCATGCCGCCAAACTTTCGGGTTGTGGAACTGTCTGCTTGGCGGAAGTAGTCAAACAGGTAAGGAAAGGATTCTGCCCGGATGCCAATGCCGGTATCTGTCACGTGCAGCTGAACTTGATCGGCTTGCTGCTCCAGTCTAATCTCTACCTGTCCGCCGTTAGGCGTGAACTTGATGGCATTGGACAGCAAATTTTGGATAATCTGTTGCAGGCGATCGGCATCTCCAGACACAAGTCCCACCCTGCCAGCAGCATGAACTTGCAGCTGAATCGCTTTATTTTCTGCATCGGGTTGTACGGCTTGAATTGCGGCTTCCACAATAGGCTGCAGGTTAACCGGACGCATTTGGAGCAATACTTTTCCTTGCAGGAGACAGGAAGCATCCAGCAGATTTTCAACGAGCTGGGTTTGCAGCTTAGCATTGCGCTCAATGGTTGCTAAAGCCCGGGTTGCGGTGGCTTCGTCTAATTGGCGCGATCGCAAAGTATAAGCCCAGCCCAAAATTGCATTCAGAGGAGTGCGCAGTTCATGGGACACGATCCCTAAAAACTCGTCCTTCAAACGATTGGCCTGCGCTAATTCCTTGGCCTGATGTTCCAGGGTTTCCAGGGCAGTTTGCAGCTCTCGTCGGCGTAGACTGACTTCTTTAGCGAGGGCTTCTAGATCAGAACTTTGGCTGGCTAGCTCCTGCTGCAACAGATCCCGCGTTCGTTTGATCGCTACTAAGTTACTGACCCGGGCCCGCAGTTCTTCAACGGAAAAGGGTTTCATCAAATAGTCCTGAGCCCCCTGCCGCAACAGTTGCACCCGCAGCTCGTCATCGGCTTTGGCAGTCAGCATGACAATTGGCGTGGAGTCAAGTACAGGGTATGAGCGAATTTGCTGAACCAATTGGTCGCCGCTGACATAGGGCATCATCACATCGCTCAGAATCAGGTCAGGATGTAGGGCGATCGCCTGTTCCAATCCTTCCTGTCCATCTTTGGCGGTTGCCGTGCGATAGTCTGCCGCCAAGGTTTCTGTGATGAACTGATTCATCTGAGAATTGTCTTCAATGACCAAAACTAGCGGTTTTCCCACTTCCTGAGCCTGCAAGCTGTCGGGTGCTGCCGTTCGGGCCCGCAGCTCTTCCAGAATCGGCAAACTCAGCTCCAGGGTGGTATCTGGCTCAATGGCTCTAGTCGCTATATCCACCCCAGCGGGTGCCGCCAACGGCAGCTCGACTGTAAATTGAGCACCACCCATGGCAGCATCGGTTACAGCAATGGTGCCGCCCTGTAATTCCACAAACTCTTTGACAATGGCTAATCCCAGCCCCGTTCCCCCAAACCGACGGGTGACTCCTCCTTCACCTTGATGAAAGCGATCGAAAATCACTTCTCGCATGGGTGGGGGGATGCCAGGGCCGCTATCCTGAACTGCAATGACGGCCAGGGCCGCGGGAGGGTTGCCTTCGCTGGGGACGGCTTTGTCTGGAAGGGAAGATGCTAAGCGACTAGAGACTGTGCATTGGATTTTCCCTCCTTCTGGTGTGAACTTGAAGGCATTGGAGAGCAGGTTGAGGAGAACACGCTGAATTTTTACAGCATCGACCTGGGCCAGAACGACTTCTGGAGCCTCGATCGCTAACGAAATCTGCCGCTCTTGGGCCAAGCCATCAAAATTGGCAGCCATTAACCGAACCAGCTGCGCCAGATCCACTTCAGCATAGTTGACCTCCATTTTGCCTGCCTCTAGCTTGGAGACATCCAGCAAATCATTCACCTGCTTGAGCAACAAGCGAGCGTTGCGATCTGCTACCGACAGACTCCGGCGTTGGTCTTCAGTCAAGTTTTGACTGTCCAGGAGCTTTTCGGTAGGGCCCAGGATCAGGGCCAGCGGGGTGCGCAGCTCATGGCTCACATTGGCAAAAAATTGCGTTTTCAGCTGATCCAGTTCCTTTAGCTTGCCGTAAACGGCTTCTAGCTCCTGGTTGGTCGTTTCTAGATGCAGTCTGCGCTCTTCAGACAGCTTTGCCGTTTCTACTAAGGCTAAAGCTTTGGGAATCAAGGGCGGTAGGATAACGGCAGTGGCAACAGAGGCGATCGCCGTTATCGCTTTTAAGCCACCAGCGAGCCAGTAAGTAGGGTGCCATAGCGTCCATACATCCATGAAATGCGTACTGGCACAAGCAATAATAAACGAGCCAAATGCCAGAAACATCCAGTGAAAAGGGATGGCTTTGCGAGTGCGATGCACCAAATAGGCCAGGCTAGCTGAAATGGCGACGTAGGCCAGGGCAATTAAAGAATCTGAACTCACATGTAGCCAGACTAAACCCGGTTTCCATAAGTAACAATGCCCATGCGGGATAAACCCATTCGCTGTAAAAAGAATATTCAGTAACCCTGGCGACATCAGTATGGAAAGGGCAATCGAGGAGACTATAATGCCGTATATAAACTTTTCTCGATAGGGTTCTATCATTGTCTCTTCTATAACTTATGGAATAAAGCTCTTGCGGGATCATGCCCACAGATAGGCAGCCCTCTATAGTACTGCCATAAAACTCAAACTATACAAGTATCTTAAATATGATTTTTCTTATTTATAGAGGATGAACCTGATGAAGAGAGGTCGGATGTAGAAACCTAAGCTGCCTCATTCAAAAGCGTCCTAAAAACTTGGCTATACTTTATACCTCTATTTTACTAAGTTAAGTAATCGAAAGTGAGCGATCTGGGCAATTTCTGCTAAGGCTTGTTGAACCTCTGCCTCTATTTCATGGGTGAGGCGGCGATCGAAGGCTTCTAGGATGCTAGCTTTGGTATGATTTTTGACAGCGACAATAAACGGGAAGCCAAACTTGGCTTTGTAAGCCTGGTTCAGCTGTTGAAACCGTTGATATTCTTCCGGCGTTAGCCGATCTAGCCCGAGTCCAGACTGTTCTTGGACAGAAGCTTCTGCCATTTTTGTTTTACTGCCTAAATCGGGATGGGCTTGAATCAAGGCGATTTGCGCTTCTGGACTCAAGGTATTCACCACATCCAGCATATGTTGATGCAAGTCAGCTACATCCTTAAAAGGACGCTGGTTCCAAGCCTGCTCAGCAATCCTGGGGGTTTCTTCAAACACGCTTCCTAAGGCAGCGACGAACTCTGCTTGAGACATTTGGTTGAGTTGGGCGATCGCATAGATCATGGTCAGGGGTGCCTTGGGGAAAATAGGAGGTGAAGGGGTGTGCAGGCGGAGCGGTGATCCAAAAATTCAACATTTAGTCTAGAGCATTCCAGCAGGGGCGATCGCTCCTGCTGAGCTATCCGTTTGCGGATGGGGCGGCTTATGATGGTTGAGCCGGTCAAATGGGCCACCGGAAGCTGCACAATACTCTTCAAAAGTCAGTGATTCAATTCTAGAGTTGGACAAATACGGGTCATCGATTATGTCAACCAACCATGCAGACTGGGCGAAAGAGAATCGGGAATATTTGCTGAAGCAAAGCGAGATGTTGCAAAATATCATCACCCGTATGGCCAACAGTTCGTTAACGGTGAAGCAGGTGGGGTTAACGGTGTGGGCAGCGATCGTGGGTTTTGGTTTTACGAATAAGAATCCTATCCTATTCGTTTTGGCATTTGGCTCTTTTGCTTTGTTTGGTATCCTGGATGTCTATTATTTATTTCTAGAAAGGGCATTTCGGAAGAACTTTAATCGGTTATGCCGAATTATTGGGAATTATGCCTCTAGCGAGGATGAACTATGGGTAGAACAAATGCAAAAGCAGGGAAGAAACTTTCTGATTCCTGATTTGTCACCCAGTTTTTTAAAGCAACTGTTCAGCAAAGAGAGTATTGCAAAATCCTGGGCTAATCTTCCTTATTTGATTACCTTGATGCTGACGATCGTGCTGTTGAATGTGCCACTGCCCCCGGACACGGGGTAGTGGCGATCGGGTATTACGATGGTGTGGTGCCATAATCGCGAGTGTTGGTTAAGGCGATCGGCGTGTGAAGTCTTGCTGTACGCAAGCAAACGTCAAGAGAAGACCTCGGAGGTTTTCAAAACCTCCGAGGTCTTAGATGCCGGTGGCGAGATTCAAACCGTCGCCCGCAAGTTTATTTTGGCGAACTGCCTGAATCCAGAATTTATGAGCGCCCAATGGGACATGCCAGAATTCTCTCCTGGATAGAAAAAAGAGAGCAGTGCCAGGTATCGGAACGCCGAAAAGGAGGTTTTACATGTAAAAGCAGTGGTGTTACAAATCTTGAGAAATGTCTAGAACTGGCT
>DATNOY010000958.1:0-6360 GCA_036703495.1 Coleofasciculaceae cyanobacterium | reverse complement strand
GTACGGCCTGATCTATCGGATTGGTCACAGGCTGGATTTGAGCAACTGCCGCTAGGATTGACAACAATAGCGTCACGGAAAGGGCTCCCAAAAACCGTTCCATGCTTGCACTCCTTTAACCACACCAAAGAACCTTGCGTTGGATTCTACAGAATCCGGTTTGCTGGAATCATCTCCTGTCAGAATCTAGAGACTCGTTTTGTTTAATTTCGGTAAGCAGTCACACTCACTCCTGACTTGGTTATGCACCAGAAATCTTTAAAGTGCGCGATCGGGTGTGACAATCTTTTTGCTGTACCTGCTGAGCTTGAACCCCATAGATCCGCCTGACAAAGGGCAGCTATGCGGGATCTGGAGCTTCTTTCACAAAAGTTTATCTTTATGCGGTCCAACTTTTGGGCAATGCGCTACCCTGAGAGCGCAGCGGGTTTGCGCTGCTGGCGGTTCTACATTCTCACCCCAGATATAGAGTTATAGAACACGAGACTGCCGCTAAATTCCTATATGTGGAATTTTTCAATTTAATGTATAGTTCTGCCACGACCAATTAATTCAGCACAGTTTTTTGTCAGGATGTCAGGGGCATGGTGCAAGACGGTTTAAAGCAAGTGTTTGAGATGGAGTTGTTGAGGAACGCTGTGTGGTTCATGTTGAGGCTGAAACATGATTGACTTAACTTACTCTGATCGGTTGTATCAACCTTCGTTAATGGAGTTGGCCCAGCTCGGCAATCATCGAGCCCTCACTTACTGGATGAATAGCCTGCTTGCACCTCAAGGCATTCGGGTTCAGGTTCAGCCCGCTTCAACGCGCTACTTCATCAAAATCTTGATTGATTTTCAGCCGCCGGCCCGTCGAGAGACCTGCAGCCAGCTGCGCGATCGCCTGGTGCGCTTTATCTGCTACCGGCTGTGGACACTCAATTCAGAAGCCATTTTGGGCGTGAAAATTGTGGCCCGCATGGCTGGAGATTCAAGGGTGCTTTGGCAGCAGTCGGTACGCATCAACACCCCTGCCAACAGCGAACGGCTACGCCAGATCCAGGCTTTGCGAGCCGCCCAACGCGAGGCGGGTTTTGGCTTTCAGTTTTTGCGAGCGGTGATTTTGAGTAGCGTTACGCTAGCTGGGTTTTACATTGGCTACCGTTTATTTTACTTAGAGCTGAGCCGAGCCTTGGGCAAAATACCTATGGTTCAACCGCTATCGACTTTAACCCAAGGGTCTGGCAAATCTCAGGTCGCTCTCGTTCAGGCGCGCGTTACCGCAGGCTCTGATCCTTCTGTAATTACAGTCCCCGAGCAATTTCAAGGCAAGGTGGTGTCCCAAATTACGCCAGCGAATGGGGAAAAAGTAATTGCCCTGACCTTTGATGATGGGCCTTGGCCGGATAGCACCGAAGCAGTCTTAGACATTCTGAAGCAAAACCAGATTAAAGCAACTTTTTTCATGGTGGGGTTGCACATTCAGCGACATCCCGAACTAGCCAAACGCGTGGCAGAAGAAGGTCATGTGATCGGCAACCATACCTTGAATCATCCTTTACAAGATGTCAGTCTGGCAGATGCGACGGCTCAAATTGATGGCATGGAAAAGTTGATCTACGAAACCACCGGTGTGAAGACGGGGCTGTTCCGCCCACCCGGGGGACGATTCGACGGCGCATTGGCCAGCTATGCCCATCAGCGCAAGTATGCCGTCACCCTGTGGTCGGTCGATTCTGAAGATTATTATGTGGCTGCGCCGATTCTGCTAGATAACGTGCTGAAGAACGTGCAGCCGGGTCGGATTGTGTTGCTGCATGATGGCGGCGGCGATCGCTCGGCTACGGTCAAAGCTTTACCTCAAATCATTTCGGCCTTAAAACAGCGGGGCTATCGTTTTGTCACCGTGCCAGAGCTGATGAATCTGCAGTCCCCCGAGCAGAAGCCTGACGGCGTAGCCCCTCATCCGCAGGACGTGCCGGCTGTCAACGCTTCCTCCGACCAACCTGAGCTACAGCCGGCCCCTGCCGGAGTTGATCCCACCCCCCTACAAGCTCCAGTGCCCGACAGTCCGGTCGTCCCTCAACCTGCCCTACCCACTAGGGTTCCTGCATCTACAGAGATTGTCCAGGCATCTAGAGGATAGGCAGTGGCAAGCCATCCGCTGCAACAGACAGCCACTTCCCAGTTGAGGGTTAAACCAGGATTTGAGCTTTCAGTCTTCTCAGATTCGGGCGTGATTGGCGATGCCAAAACGACCCTGAGCCGAGTGACGTTGATTGGCAAAGCCTCGGCAGGAGCAGGGGTGTTGTTGCGATCATCAGGCAGGCGGTTTCAGACGATCGCCGATACCAACGGCAGTTTTTTGTTTAGCCATATTCCGCTAAAGCGGGGCAAAAATGTTCTGGAGACCACTGCCCAGATCTCCTCAGCTCAGGGGACAGCAGCGGGATCAACCTTCAGGACTGTGCTGCATCGCCTCACTGCGGAGACGATCGATCCAGTGATTGAGTGGAATGCGATCGCCCTGAAGGCGGGACTGCGAGACAAAACGCCAGCCCCCGCCCTGGCCCGCAATTTGGCCGTTGTGCATACTGCTGTATATGACGCAGTCAACGCTATTACAGGGGGGCATCAGCCCTATCAGATTAGCCTCAAACCCAACGGGGGAGCCTCAGCAATTGCGGCGGCTGTCTCGGCAGCCTATGAGGTCCTGATTTCTTTGTATCCCAACCAAAAATCGACTTTGGATAGCGCTTTGACGCAGACTCTCGCCTCAGTGGCCGAGGGGTCATCGAAGACAGATGGCATCAATTTTGGCAAAGCGGTTGCTGACCAGCAGGTGGCAGGGCGGCAGTCGGATGGAGCGAGCCGCTATGGGGCATTGGCAACACCCTACCAACCGGGCAAAGCGCCAGGACAGTGGCGACCCACCCTACCCAACTTTCGGGCAGCATTTTTGCCGGACTGGGGCAATGTCACCCCCTTTACGCTACAGAATGTCGCTCAATTCCGACCGGCTCCTCCCCCGGCACTGGAGAGCCGTCGCTACGCCAGAGACTTGAAGCAAGTGCAGCGGTTGGGAGCCATCGACAGCCAGACTCGCACCCCAGAGCAAACAGCGATCGCCCAGTTTTGGTCAGGTATTGGCGGGCCAGTCTACTGGAACTTTGTCGCCGCACAAATTGCCGATCGCCAAGGCAATTCGCTTGCTGAAAATGCCCGTCTGTTTGCCTTGCTCAACCTGGCAGAAGCAGACGCCGGGATCACGGCTTGGAACACCAAATATACTTACAACCGTTGGCGGCCGATCGATGCCATTCGCCTGGCCCAGACGGATGGTAATCCCTTGACGCAAGGCGATCGCCACTGGCTGCCACTGTTGAACACGCCCAGCCATCCAGACTATATCTCTGCTCACAGCATTTTCAGCAATGCCGCTGCCGTAGTCTTAACCAACTTCTGGCAGCATGCGCCAGCAAAACCTGCAGGCGATCGGCTGCAGTTTACCACTACTTCCAGCAGCCTGCCGGGCGTGCGGCGTACCTATCGCAGCTTTGCCAGCGCTGCCCAAGCAGCCGGGATCAGCCGGATTTACGGAGGCATTCATACCATGACGGCCAACCGCACCGGACTGCAGGTGGGCCAAGCTTTGGGAAACTACATTTTCAGCCACTTTTTGCAGTAGCGGCTGCCGCTTGCCCCAGACTCATTCCGTCAGATCCATGCCCTCGAAGGGTGTAAAGACGCTAGCATCGACATAATTAATTTTGGCTAGCGGACTTAAGGCTGCCAAAACCTGCTGTCCATAGCTGCGGTGGTTCACCCGATTGTCCAGTAGCGCCACTACACCTTGAGATTCCCGCACTGGAGCGATCGCCCGTTGCAACGTTCCCAAAGCCTCTGGCAACAGATAAAGCCGAAACCAATCCTGACGCGATCGCTTATAGTGCGCCACTCGACCCGCCACCAGCGGCGCTTCCAGGGAAGGGAAAGGTAAGGTCGTAATCATCAGCAGCCGGGGAGCCGGAAAAACCGCTTGATGCTGCTGCCAAAACTCCCAACCAGTCACCAAAATGCCTTGCTCGTCCAGACAAGTTTTTTCGACCTGCACCCGCGAACCAAATTCAGCAGCCAAGGCAGAACCTACCTGTGCCTTGAGCGGTGTATCTCCCACCAGAATCACCGTTAGCCCTTGCCCTGCCGTATGGGTAGCGCTGATCAAAGCGCGAATTTCCTGCATCAGGGCTGGCTGAAACTGCGGAGTGTTGGGCAAGGGCAGTCCATCAGGCAGATATAGCTGGATCAGCTCATGCTGGCGATCGGGACTAAATTTGAGGCAGGTCATATCTTCCGGTAGCCCCAAACGTTGCCGATAAGCATTAGCTTCTGCGTCTAGATCGAGGAACCCGCCGATGAGCACAATCGGCTGCTGTGACCAAATACGACTGAGGGCTGAAGCCACCTCTACGGGGCTACAGTGCAGCGAAAACTGCCCCTGTCGCCGGTTGATCTCTGCCCAGAACAGCTGCCCCTCCGACTGAAGCGCCTTACCCAATTGCTGCCAGATTTCGGGCAAAAAGTTGGAGGTTAACCAATCTGTTTCAGTATCTTGATGGCTCAGAGTATAAGTCAGCCGCAAAACTTGATACAGCTGAGTCAAAATGCTTTGTTCAGGCGCATCAATCAAGTAGCAATCGTAGGGATTAGCTGGATGCTGGAACAGCGATCGCGTTAGCTGCACCCGAGCATCCCGGATTGCTTCTGTCTGAGTCGGGCAAGCCAGCATCAGCTGATCCCAATCATGGGGCTGAATCTGGGTCGTCAATTGCTGCTGTGCCCACAGCCCCAAGGTATCGGCTCCGTCAATCACTGTCGGAATGCCTTCAGGAAAATGTCCTGAGCCCGAGAGCTTGTCTGCAAACCAAGCTTGTGGGGTAGTCAGCAGCAAGCCTTGGAAACTATCATCCACCCAGCGATCGCCCGTCCGAATTGCTTTATTGGCCGGAATCCACTGGCGCAACCGAGGAATTTCTACCATCAGCAACCGCTGTTGCACCGCTTCCGGTACCACCAAAACAGTTGGCTCTTGCCAGAGCAATAGCGGCATCAAATAGCTCAACCGATAGCGTCCGTGATAGCCCGAGGGTGCCCCTGCTTGAATTAGCGCACTCCGACCCACCCGCAAAGCACGGGCCACCAGTCGCGCCATCGTTAAGTGATGGTGCCAGTAAGGTTCTCCCTGCTCTCTCAGAAAAGCTCGGAGCTGTTGATGGACTTCGACCTCAATCACGCGCTTTAATATCTCGCATTATGGGCTGAACTTTATTGTGACATAAACGTTAAGAGAGGAATGGGTTACGGTGATGACGGGATGAGGACGATCGGGATTTTGTTCTCCGTCGATAGATTTCATCTGATGGGTTCAATCCGATGGGTTCAATCCGATTGGGTTCAATCCGATGAGTTCATCAATCGACAGGGCGCTTCGCGCTATCCGAGCAGTTAAGAGCAGTGATAAACACACCTATGAAGATTGGCATTATTGGGTTGGGATTAATTGGGGGATCGCTGGCGATCGATCTACGGCAGTTAGGACATCACATTTTAGGAGCCAGCCGCAAGGCAGAAACCTGTCAGCAGGCGATCGAGCGCGGCATCGTAGATGATGCCAGTGTGGACTTAGGGCTGATGGCTGATGCCGAGGTGGTGTTCCTGTGTACGCCATTGGGGGCGATCGCCTCTACTGTAGATCAGCTGCTCCCCCACCTGGCAGCCACCACTGTTTTAACCGATGTCGGATCGGTGAAGGCTTCGGTAGTGGAGACAATTGCACCTCGCTGGACAAACTTTATCGGCGGCCATCCCATGGCAGGCACCGCTGACAGTGGACTAGATGCCGCCTTATCCGGACTGTTTACGCATAAAGCTTACGTCCTCACCCCTATTGAGACAACGCCACCCAGCGCCTTAGAGAAGGTGACTGAGCTCGTGCAATCTCTACAATGCCGGATTTATCAATGCCATCCTGCCGATCACGATCGTGCCGTTGCCTGGATCTCACATTTGCCCGTCATGGTGAGCGCCAGCCTGATTGCCTCCTGCCTCGCAGAAACCGATCCGGTGGTGCTAGATTTAGCCCAAAAATTTGCCAGCTCTGGGTTTCGCGATACCAGCCGCGTAGGCGGCGGCAATCCAGAATTGGGGCTAATGATGGCCACCTATAACCAGCCAGCCCTGTTGCAATCGCTCCACCTCTATCGTCAGCAGCTCGATCAAGTAATTCAGCAGATTGAGCAGAATCGCTGGTCGGATTTAGAAACGGTCTTAACCCAGACCCACCAGGCTAGACCTCAATTTCTTTCATAGGGAGCAAAGC
>DATNOY010000957.1:0-3118 GCA_036703495.1 Coleofasciculaceae cyanobacterium | reverse complement strand
GCGCCCTGAAACTGCGTCAAACACTGGCGCAATTCCTCCAAAGCGGGATAATCCATATGATTAGTAGGTTCATCCAATAGCAAAACATTCGGCTGCTGGAATAGCCCAATTGCCAGAAACAGCTTAGTCAACTCACCGCCACTCAACTGGGCGATCGAAACAGACAAATCGATCGGGGTGCTGAACTGAGTCTCCAAAACATCCGTGATTTTCCACCACTCCTCAGCAACAGCACTCAAAAAATTCAGCACTGTATCGGCTTTGATCTGAGGTCGAATCGTGCTGATCTGGGGCAAATAATAGATCGATCCATTGCGCCAAACCGAACCAGCACTAGGTTGAATCTGCCCTGCCAGAATTTTGAGTAGCGTTGACTTACCAACGCCGTTGGCACCCACCAGCGCTATCCGTTCAAACGGACGGTTTCGCAGCGGATCGCCTGCTGCCAAACAGATCTGCACGTCTTGAAATAAAGTGCGATCGGGTGAAAGTTGATACGTCAAACCGTCAGCCAACACATAGGGTTGCTGTGGCATATGAACCTCCTCTGAACTTAGCAATTGGGAAGACGAATACCGTTTTTAAAACTTTTTCCCTACTTTTGGTTCAAAACCTGCCCCAAGTGGGAAGTGTAGGGAAAAGATTGAGGAAATTGGCTCCGGATCCAATCTCCTCGAAGGACTGTAGATTTAAGCCAAGCCTGAAGTGCAGGGGCACTGCCCCAAAAACCCATTTAATTCAATTCACGATCCTCAGCGGATGCTGGACTCAACGTTAAAAAATCTCGGCACGGATGACTCAAAGCAGCGATCGGGCAACCCATCAGCTGCCGCATCCGGTCATAGATGCCAATTAGCCAAGTTGCAGCGGGGTCTGGCTCATGTGCGGTTTTGCAAACTCTATACTACCAACGTATTATATCGTACTACCAAAGGGCTGCAGTTGTCAATTTCCTTTTCAGAGAGGAGAAATTGAAGTTAGAGGAAGAGAGCGTCTTCTCTAGAGGAGATCATAGGAACAGCCTTCAGAGCAGTTAAAATACAGGTTGACTTTTTACGCCCTCTGAACAGTTAGAATTAAACTTCCAAACAGGTTCTAAAAGTTGTAAAAGTCAGGTAAAAGTCGCTTTTTTAGAGGGTTCATATGGCACGGGTGATGGTAGTTGGAGCGGGAGGGGTCGGAAACGTTGTTGTCCATAAATGTGCCGCACAGGAAGAATTTTCCGAGATTCTTCTGGCCAGTCGAACACTGGATAAGTGTAATCGGATCGCTGAACAAGTTCGCTCACCTAAAGTGAAGACCGCTACGCTGGATGCCAATTCTGTGGATGATGCCGTTCAACTCATTCAAGAGTTTCGACCGGATATCTTGATCAACGTGGCACTTCCCTATCAAGATCTACCCCTGATGGATGCTTGCCTTCAGAGCGGCGTTCATTACCTGGATACTGCCAATTATGAGCCGCCGGAAGAGGCAAAATTTGAGTATAGCTGGCAGTGGAAGTATAACGATTCCTACACAGATGCCGGGATCACAGCGATTCTAGGCTGCGGGTTTGATCCGGGCGTCACCGGGATTTTTACAGCCTATGCCCTCAAGCACTACTTTGATGAGATTCACTACCTCGATATCGTCGATTGCAATGCCGGAAATCATGGTCAGGCTTTTGCGACCAATTTCAACCTGGAGATCAATCTGCGTGAAATTACCCAAAACGGCCGCTACTACGAAAACGGGGATTGGGTAACGGTGCCACCGCTTTCCATTCATCGTCCTATCCCTTATCCAGAAATAGGCGATCGCGAATCTTATCTGCTGTACCATGAAGAGCTGGAATCGCTGGCCAAACACATTCCGGCGCTCAAGCGGGCGCGATTTTGGATGACGTTTTCCGAGAGCTACATCACCCATCTTCAAGTTCTGCAAAATCTTGGACTGACGCGCATTGACCCAGTTGAATATGAGGGAAACCCCATCGTGCCCCTCAAATTTCTCAAAACCCTGCTGCCAGAACCCTCCTCCCTCGCAGAGAACTACACCGGACAAACCTCTATCGGCTGCTATATCAGCGGGCTGAAGGATGGACAACAGCGCAACTACTACATCTATAACAACTGTGATCATGCCGAAACCTATCGAGAGGTTAAATCTCAGGCGATCGCTTACACAACAGGCGTTCCGGCGGTGATTGGGGCACTCATGGTAGTGAAAGGACTCTGGCAAAAGCCCGGCGTCTACAACGTGGAGCAACTCGATCCCGATCCGTTCATGCAGCTGCTGGGTCCGCTGGGGCTACCGTGGCATGAAGTGCTGGATCAACCCTCTCCATTTGGGCAGGCTTAATGCAGATGAGCGATACCGTTTTAACCACCATTCCCTCTCCTTGTTTCGTGCTGGAAGAAGCTCGCCTCGAGCAAAATCTAGCAATTTTTGAACGAGTACAGGACGCAGCGCCAGTCCGAGTGCTGCTTGCCCTCAAAGCGTTTTCCCTCTTTCATAGCTTTCCGCTGATTCGCCAAACGTTGAGCGGGGCCTCAGCCAGTTCACTCTGGGAAGCCCAACTGGCCGCAGAGGAATTTGGCGGCGAGCTGCATGTTTATTCTCCTGCCTACCGCGATCAGGATCTGCCAGCCATTGTGAGCCACGCTTCCCACCTCACCTTTAACTCCCTGAGTCAGTGGGAACGATTTCGAGTTCTCGTCGGACAATCGCCATCGCCACCGTCCATAGGACTGCGCATTAATCCTCAGTATTCGCCCGTCAAAACTGCACTTTATAATCCCTGCCAACCTTGTACGCGGCTGGGCGTTTCTCCAGAGCAATTGGGCGATCGCTTACCTGAAGGAGTAGAAGGGTTCTTGTCCCATAACCTGTGTGAAAGCGACTCCTACGCTCTAGAAAAAACCCTAGCGCAGATAGAAGGCTTGTTTGGTCATTTACTGCCGCAGCTGCGCTGGCTGAATCTGGGTGGGGGGCATTTAATCACCCATCGAGACTATGATGTTGCCCATGCTATTGAGGTGCTGAATGCCTTTCATCAACGTCATCCTCAGATTGAATTGATTCTTGAACCCGGCTCAGCGATCGTCTGGGAAACAGGATTTTTGCTCAGTACCGT
>DATNOY010000956.1:0-2367 GCA_036703495.1 Coleofasciculaceae cyanobacterium | reverse complement strand
GTGCAAAAACGGCTGAACCTAGGCAGCGAAACCATTACGGTGCGGATTCCAGCCGGGGCCAAGCCAGGTAGCCGCATTCGGATTAAAGGAAAGGGGCAAATGAATCCCTATAGCCAGAATCGGGGTGATCTTTACCTGATTGTGGAGATTCGACCTCATTCCTTCTTCCAGTTCGAGGGAGATAACCTGGTTTGCGAAGTGCCGATCGCTCCAGATGAGGCGGTTTTGGGAGCCTCAATTGAAGTGCCTACCCCCGATGGCACAGTTACCATGAGTATTCCTGCCGGGATTCGCTCAGGTCAAACGCTGCGCTTGCGGGGTAAGGGTTGGTTCAATCCTAAAGGGGGCAGGAGTGATCAGCTAGTGCGGGTAGTGATTGCCCCGCCCACTCATCTCAGCTCTTTAGAGAGAGAATACTATGAGAAAATCCGAGCTAATCGGAGCGCTGATCCTCGGAGTCATTTGAGCCAAATTAAGCTCTAGATTTGCTAACGCTTAGCTTGCTGAACTGTTCAAAGTTCTGCATTCATTCCCCTCCTGATCCTCTAAGAATCGCGAATTTAGTTAAATGGGGTTTTGGGGCGAAGCCCTAAAACCAGACCTAGATTTGATTGAATCCCCGATCACTTTGAGACTTCCGCACCTGTCTGCTTTATGGACAATCCTCTCCATCCCAGGGGATGCGTTTTTTGTTGAATTCGAGCATCACCCCACCCCACAAGGAGCGTTTTACCCTTGACTAAGCGTGTTGGGTTCCAAAGCGTATGGTTCCGGACGACTGCTGGCATTGCCGCATTTCTGGGGATGGCGATCGCCTTCTCTGCTTGTCAGCGATTGCCCTCTTCGGCCCATTCGGAGGTAAAGAAGACGCCTACAGCTCTCAATTTGGGCGTCTTGCTGCCTGCTACGGGCAATTTGTCAGCCGTGGGAGAACCGGTTTTACAGGTATTGCCCCTGATCACCAATACGATCAATGCCTGTGGCGGTGTGAATGATGCTCCAGTTAACCTGGTGGTGGAAGATGAGCAGCCTGATCCTAAGGCTCAAACCGAGGTTGTGAGAAGGCTGGCAGCCTCTCAGGTTAGTGCCATTGTTGGCGGGTTTGTTAGCGATGCTGCGACGGCCGCTGAGGTGACAGCCGCAGTGCAACACAAAATTCCACTGATTTCGCCTAGCAATACCAGCCCAATTTTTACGGAACAAGCTAAAAAAGGCAATTTTCGAGGATTTTGGGGCAGAACTATTCCGGCAGATACCACCCAAGCGATCGCCTTGGCACAGCTGGCAAAAAGCAGAGGCTTTAACACCGTTGCCACTCTAGTCGTCAATGACAGTAATGGCATTCGTTTTGAACAAGCGTTTGCGGCAGCTTTTAAGCAGCTCGGTGGAACTATCCTCAACCAAGCCAATCCCACCCGCTATGATCCTCAAGAATCTAACTTTGATGAGGTGGCTGTGGCAGCTTTCAACCCTGCAGGCAAATTACCGGATGCGGTGGTGGCTGATCTTAACCCCAGTACCGGCAGCCTGTTGTTGCAATCTGCTTATAATCAAGGTCTGGTGGATGGCGTTCAACTTATGTTGAAGACTCGAGTTCGCAATTCAACCTTCACGAATTCAGCCTTCATTGAAGAGGTGGGACAGGCACCCAATGGCAAATTTCTTCTAGAAGGGGCAATTGGTACAGCTCCCAGTGTAGAAAGTGCGGTCAACACTAACTTTCTAAAACTTTGGAAACAAAAGCAAAACACGCCTCCCGAAATTTATGTATCTCAAACCTGGGATGCTATTGCTCTCCTGACGCTGGCAGCCCAGGCAGCTAAGTCTAATAATGGGGAAGCCATCAAGAATAAGCTACGGCAAGTTGCCAATGCTCCAGGTGTAAAGGTCACAGATATCTGTGAGGCACTACAGCGTGTCAGAGATGGGCAGGATATTGACTACCAGGGTGTGAGTGGTGCTGTAGATTTGAATGAAAATGGGGATGTTGTGAGTGACTACGATATTTGGACGGTAGACACTCAAGGCAAAGTTAGGAAAATTGGACAAGTGAAGCTGAAGCCATAGCTTTTTAGAAAATAATCTGTACTTGACTCAGTTGGAATTGCGATATGGCTACAGCCTGACGAGTGAGCTTGGGGTGCAGGAGCTTCGACGGCTTGAGTGAACCTCACCAAACTCGAGTTTTCGACAGCTCAACCGAACGGTAGAACCTCTGTCTGGGGAGCACCTCTCCTACGTTCTCACTGAACTGGCTACAGCCATAAAAACAGCTATAAAAATAGCGCTAATGGACTAGACAGCCAGAAGTGCATCGTCTAAAGTCAGGGTCAGAAGTCTATCCATTCCCTACATGTCCCTTTCATC
>DATNOY010000955.1:0-3192 GCA_036703495.1 Coleofasciculaceae cyanobacterium | reverse complement strand
TAATTTGCCATCCCGCTAGTCATTGAAAAATTTCTATTCCTAGAAGGGTTGAGTACGCTCAACCCTTTTGTTTATTGTTGTCCAATCAGGTCCATAGCAATCCCAAAGGATTTGTGAGAAGGGTTGGAGAGGGCATTCCTCCCTCTTGGGACAAAGTCTTCAAACCCCTGGTTTTCTTAGGACTGATTTAGGACTGCCATATATCCTTAATTTTTTGTAAAAGCTTCATGAAGTAGGTTTTTTAGTTGACCCTGAAGCATCCATAACGATAGCTTTAGAGTTAGTTCTACAAATCTCTCCCAGGTGAGAGCAAGCCGCTATTAGGTGAACATCTGCACGTCAGGACATTTATTGTGATTAGGAAATTCCTGCTATCAGGCATCCTGCTAACTTTAGCTCAGAGTTTTGGAAGAACTGCGCTAGCAAATCTGGACAAAACCAGCGTTCAACAGGGTTTCCAAGCCGGATCGAGCGAAACAATGGAGGATGTTGTTCCTGCCTCACCTGAATCTGGATCAGCCGCTCCTATCAATTCGCCTACTTCTGTAAATTCCTCACTTCGCAATTTTCTTCTGTCCACGCTGATCCTGCCGCTGCCGCCGCTGCTAATCCCTGAGTTGCTTTTGCCTCCCTATGATTTTCCATCTTTCAATAGCCATCGGTTAGATCAGGAGCTAAGGCTATACACTCAGTACCTGAGAGCAGAAGGAACGCCAGATGTGCTAATCATAGGCAGTTCTCGCTCTTTACAAGGGATTGACCCAACGGCTCTGCAAGAGTCGCTAGTGAAGCAAGGGTATCCCCAATTAAAGATTTTCAATCTGGGAATTAACGGAGGCACAGCAAAAGTCAATGAATTGCTGCTGCTGCGCATCTTAACGCCTGAACAGTTGCCGCGTTTAATTATTTGGGCCGATGGTTCACGGGCCTTTAACAATGGACGTCTGGATTTGACTTACAACAGCATTGTGGCATCGGCGGGCTATCAACGTTTGGTAAAGGGCGATCGCCCCATTCCATCTTATGCCCGCTGGGATTTGCCGCTGCTGCGGGCTGCTGCTAACAAAGCAGTGGCAGAGTCTCAACCTGCTTCTCCGGCAAAGGCAGCGCCTGCAATTGCTGCTGATCTAGATGCCAATGGGTTTCAAACAGTAACCGATATTTATAACCCCACCCTATACTATCAACGCTATCCTCGGGTTCCAGGCTCCTATGATGCAGACTACCAAAATTTCAACCTGGAAGGGGATCAGCAAGCAGCCACTGTGGCGATCGCCCAGTTTGCTAAAAGCCACAATATTCCGCTAGTGTTGGTCAATTTGCCCCTGACAGCAGATTATTTAGATCCGATTCGCCGTAACTATGAACAACAGTTTCGGCAACATATGCAGCAGCTCTCCCAGCAGGAGCAGTTTATCTTCTGCGATCTGAGTCAGCAGACAGACCTGATGCAAAATGGGTATTTTGCCGATCCTAGCCATATCAATCGCTATGGAGCGAGGGCGATCGGGACTCATCTAGCGACTGTGCCCTTCATTCCCTGGGATATGTTCAAAGCTGACAGGCGCGCTAGCGGATCTGAACCTGTTCCCCACCCTTGATGGGATTTCAGCATCAAAAACTGCAGGTATGGCGCTTCGCACTTGACGAAAACCAGGATATTTTTTAAAAGTTCCACTTCGCGGGGTTTTCAAAAAATATCTTGCACTGCACGCAATAGAGAACCGCTATGAAAAACGAACCGCTATGAAAAACGAACCGCTATGCAAAACAGTCATAGCAAATGGGGTATGGCATTGCCATACCCCATACCCTCTGATATCTGAAACCTGATATCTAAAACTTGATATCTTGATCTAGCAATCTCAGAATAGTTCAAGCTGCCAGGAAACCTATGCCATGCCGCCTGCGGCTTGGTATCGGGCACGAGCCCGCTGAGTAGCCTTCTCTGCCTGAATTTTTTCTTGACGATTGCCGCTGCTACGCGCTTGATTGAGGCGAGCTTCAGCATCGCTGTAGGCTTTACGAGCTGCTTCGCGATCAATGCTATCTCCGCGCTCCGCCCCGTTGACCAGGATGGTGACCTCGTCATTCTCAATTTCTGCAAACCCTCCCATCAGAGCGATCGCAGTCCAATCTTTGTTGTCCCGCACCCGCATAACGCCAATATCTAACGCACTGAGCAGCGGCGCGTGACCTGTTAGGATACCCAACTGTCCAGTTGTGCTAGGCAAGATCACCTCTTCAGCACTGGAATCCCAGACGGTTTTGTCTGGAGCAATGACGCGAACTGTAATGGTCATAACCAGAATTTTAAGTTTTAAGTTTTGAGGTTTACGACCAGGTTTTAAGGTTGAGTGCAACGATTATCGCTATCTCAACCTTAAAACCTGTCCCTGTTCTACTAGGGCTGGACTACTTGCCTTCTGCTTTCATTTTTTCGCCCTTGGCGATCGCTTCATCGATATCGCCTACCAGGTAGAAAGCTTGCTCAGGCAGGTCATCTAGCTGTCCAGACAAGATCATCTGGAACCCCTTAATGGTTTTTTCTAGAGTGACATATTTGCCGGGAGAACCTGTAAACACTTCTGCCACGAAGAAGGGCTGAGACAAGAATCGCTCAACCTTACGGGCGCGCGAAACAGTCAGGCGATCGTCTTCAGACAGCTCATCTAGACCCAGAATGGCAATAATATCTTGCAATTCCTTGTAGCGCTGGAGCGTAGACTGAACCGCTCGCGCCGTATTGTAATGCTCAGCGCCGACAATGTTGGGCTGAAGCATAGTAGAGGTAGAATCCAGCGGATCTACAGCGGGATAGATGCCTTTTGCCGCCAAAGCCCGAGACAGCGCAGTTGTTCCATCTAGGTGGGCAAATGTGGTAGCAGGAGCAGGGTCAGTAAAGTCATCGGCAGGCACATAGACAGCCTGAATTGAAGTGATGGACCCTTCAGTTGTCGAGGTGATCCGCTCTTGCAGGTCACCCATATCGGTTCCTAGGGTAGGCTGATAGCCCACGGCAGAAGGCATCCGACCCAACAGCGCTGATACTTCAGAACCTGCCTGCACAAACCGGAAGATGTTGTCGATAAACAGCAGTACATCCTGCTTGTTGACATCGCGGAAGTACTCTGCCATGGTGAGACCCGACAGACCGACGCGCATTCTGGCACCGGGCGGCTCGTTCATCTG
>DATNOY010000954.1:0-4586 GCA_036703495.1 Coleofasciculaceae cyanobacterium | reverse complement strand
CACCACTTTCAGACTGAGGAGGGGCAAGGGCTACATCTCCAGTTGCCCAGAGGTACGGTGTTGCATCATGGCGATTTGTTAACGACGGCCGATCACAGCGCAATTGTCCGAATTGTGGCTAAACCCGAACCTGTGCTCACCGTGGTGGCTCATACCCCTCTAGCGCTGCTGCGGGGAGCTTACCATCTGGGCAATCGTCATGTGCCGTTGGAAGTGGCGATCGACTACTTACGGTTGTCGCCTGATCCAGTGCTGAAATCAATGTTGGAGCAGATGGGATTGCAGGTGATCGAAGAAACGCTCCCCTTCCAACCGGAAACAGGAGCGTATCATAGCCACAGGCAGTCCTCTGCTGAGGCTGCTGCCATGCATGTTCACTGAGGCATGTTCACTGAGGAACGTGAATTGAATAAAACTCAAAAATTAAAAGTTCGGGTTTAATTAATTCGTGATCCTGAGTAGCGGCTCAGCACTCGGCCGATCAGCAGCGTCTTGCAAGTCACAGCGCTTGGCACCTGATTCTGCAACGCCAAAAACACCTGGGGTTGACGCAGTTGAAACTTGCTGCAATAGCTGAATGCTGTACCCCTACCCACTGCCCAAACATGATGCAAACGAACTTACAGGCACTGCTACGCCTCTTACAACTGTCCAGTCCGGCTTTGCCCGTCGGGGCCTACAGCTATTCCGAAGGATTAGAAACCCTGGTGCAAGCCGAAACTGTAACTAATCTTCAAAGCTTGCAACATTGGTTGACCCAAGAGTTGCAGTATGGCGCAATTCGGCTAGAAGCGATCGCCCTCTTGAACGCCTATCAGGCGGTGCAAGCCGAAGATTGGGACTCTCTCAAATCTGAAAATCAATGGCTATCGGCATTTCGAGAAACCGAAGAACTGCGAGAACAAAGCTGGCAGATGGGCCGATCGCTTACCCGGCTACTCTTGCAGCTTCAGCCCGAAATGGAGCCCCAGATTGCAGCTTGCGGTGAACCGTGCAACTTTGCGATCGCCTTTGCACTGGCAGCATGCCATTGGCAAATTGATCCACAAACTGCTGTGTTGGGCTATCTGCAAAGCTGGGCCTCCAATCTGGTAAATGCAGGCGTACGCTTAATTCCATTGGGACAAACGCAAGGACAACGGCTGTTACTGAATTTGTATCCTCAATTGCAACAGACCGTAGAATCTGTTTTACAAAGGCAAGAGGACGAAATTTGGAACTGTGGCTGGGGTTTGGCGATCGCCAGTATGACTCACGAAACTCTTTACTCAAGGCTATTTAGGAGTTAGGCATCTAGCGTTAGGCAGGCAGCCCTGCAACAGCGCCAACCAAACTGGGGCGCACCGGACGAATGGTTCTGCCGCTACCGCGCGATTCTAGACGATCGATCGCTAAGTCTCCGATTTTTCTGCCGCTACCGCGCGATTCTAGACGATCGATCGCTAAGTCTCCGGTTTTTCTGCCGCTACCGCGCGATTCCAGGTAAGTGCCAGGTTGCAACTCGTCAACCGTTTTCCAGACCAAAACGACAGCACTGTAAAGCATAAAGATGAAAAGGCAAGCTAAAGCGTTCATAGTGTTAGCAACTACTGAATGAGTGACGTTATTAGCAGTAAATTCTGAATTTTTGGCTGGGAGGGACATCACTCACCCAGTTTGCTTGATGTCCTTATTCGCAACGCGCTGATCCTTGATGCTTCGTGCCTCTCAAGGTTTAAATCGCGCCCACTTGAGAAACTGGACGGCAGAAATACAGGTATTGTTTCCCGGCAGAATTCAACCCTTGGGGAGGGGCGCAGCCTGCGTAACCTTGGGCTAAATTGCATCAAATTTTCTGAAAGTTTCGGGAAGCGCAGCTTTTAGAAAATAATCTGGTTTTATTGAGTGCGAAGCGCTATAAACTGCAAACTGCTAAGAACTGGAGAAGATGATGCAAACCTTTCGTGTTGGAATTGCTGGGCCCGTTGGCTCTGGAAAAACGGCTCTCGTAGATGTGCTTTGTAAAGCCATGCGCGAGCAGTTCAACATTGCGGTGGTGACAAACGATATTTATACCCAGGAAGATGCTCAGTTTTTAGTCCGGAGTCAGGCTTTAGAACGCGATCGCATCATTGGCGTTGAAACAGGCGGCTGTCCCCATACTGCCATTCGGGAAGATGCCTCGATCAACCTGGTGGCGATCGAACAGTTAGAGCAAAGATTCCATCCGCTTGATCTCGTCTTTGTCGAAAGCGGCGGTGACAATTTAGCTTCGACCTTTAGCCCTGAATTAGTAGATTTAACGATCTATGTGATTGATGTGGCCGCTGGCGACAAAATTCCCCGCAAAGGCGGGCCAGGCATTACCAAATCTGATCTGCTGGTCATTAACAAGATTGATCTGGCCCCGATGGTGGGGGCAGATTTAAGCGTGATGCAACGGGATGCTCAAAAAATGCGAGGGGAGAAGCCTTTCGTTTTTACCAACCTTAAAACAGGACAGGGGCTAGAGACTGTAGTTACGCTAATTGGCTTACATATGGGTAAACCGGCTACTCTGCCGCCTGCTTCGATCTTATCGGTTTCTCCTCAATCTGGAGTCAACTAGCAGATTAGGCAAGCTGGCGGATTGCCAAAATGGACTAGCCGTGGGGCATACACAAAACTTAAAAAATATCATCTGTCGATAGCGGTAAGCTTACCCCTCAGATGTAACGAACGATACAACTTGGGTTAGATCTCAAGCCTACTATCGCATGAGCGTTTGTTATGACAAGTTTTTTTGCCCCTCGAGGAGTAGTGATTAATAAATGACTAGGCAATTTGGTCGGCGTAAATTTTTACTCTACGGTTCCGCAACGCTGGGAACCAGCATGCTGCTGAAGGCTTGTGCTAGCCCCAGCACCGAAACATCATCTCCGGCTGAGAGCGCCTCTCCTGCTGCTTCGGCTTCCCCTGCAGGTGACGTCATCAAGGTTGGTATTCTCCACTCGCTGAGTGGGACGATGGCAATCTCTGAAAAGAGTGTAGTGGATTCAACTCAGCTAGCGATTGAAGAAATCAACAAAGCTGGCGGCATTGGCGGCAAGCAAATCCAGGCGATCGTAGAAGATGGCAACTCGGATTGGCCCACCTTTGCAGAAAAAGCGAAGAAATTGATTGAAGAAGATCAGGTAGTGGTCATCTTTGGCTGCTGGACTTCTGCCAGCCGCAAAGCCGTCCTGCCGGTGTTTGAAGAGAAAAACCACATGCTGTTCTATCCTGTGCAGTATGAAGGGCAAGAATGTTCTAAAAATATTTTCTACACGGGGGCAGCACCCAACCAGCAGATTGAACCTTCTGTGGATTGGCTGCTCAAAAATAAAGGGAAAGAGTTCTACTTGGTCGGGTCTGACTATGTATTCCCCAGAACTGCCAACACCATCATTAAGGCTCAGTTGGCTGCTAAAGGCGGTAAAACGGTGGGAGAAGACTACCTGCCCTTGGGCAATACCGAAGTTGCGCCCATCATTGCCAAAATTCGTTCTGCCTTGCCCAACGGGGGCGTGATTTACAACACCCTGAACGGCGACAGCAACGTGGCGTTCTTCAAACAAATGCAGGGGGCAGGCTTGACGGTAGATAAGTACCCTGTCATGTCGGTCAGTATTGCCGAAGAAGAAGTCAAGGCGATCGGCGTAGACTTTCTCAAGGGTCAATATGCGGCCTGGAACTACTTCCAGACGGTAGAATCCCCCGAGAACAAGAAGTATGTGGATGCGTTCAAGGCGAAGTATGGCCCAGAGCGAGTCACCAACGACCCCATGGAAGCGGCTTACATCTCCGTCAATCTCTGGAAGCAGGCTGTTGAGAAAGCGGGTTCTGCGGGCACACCCACCGATCTAGAAAAGGTGCGGGAAGCGGCCTACGGTCAAACCTTTGCGGCTCCAGAAGGCCCCGTCAAAATGAACACCAACCATCACATTTCCAAGACCGTGCGGATCGGGGAAGTGCGAGACGACGGACTGTTCAAGATTGTCTACGCTACGGCTAAGCCGGTCGATCCAATTCCTTGGAACCAGTATGTAGCTGAAACCAAAGGCTACACCTGCGACTGGACGAAGACAGATGTGAAGGCTCCAGATACGCCAGGCAAGTTCAAGCTTTAATTTCCAACCTGGATAGAGGACTGAGGATTGGACCAACTCGCTTGGCACTCAGTCCTTTTCACTAGTTTTGATTAAGCGCCTATCCGCAAGATATCTGGTAGGGTGGGCAC
This sequence comes from Coleofasciculaceae cyanobacterium, assembly GCA_036703495.1. Classification (GTDB taxonomy): domain Bacteria; phylum Cyanobacteriota; class Cyanobacteriia; order Elainellales; family Elainellaceae; genus Drouetiella. The sequence continues at coordinate 349 of DATNOY010000954.1, read as the reverse complement.
TGCCTGCCTGATCTGAGGTTGAGTCATCAGGTTTGAGAAGTCTGGATAGGTTAAGTTAGCAACTGCTCACAAAGCTGCTTTGGCCATGCGATCGGGTTCAGGCGTTAGGGGAAGGGCACATGTTACCAAGTATTCTAGATGGAATTTTTAGCGGTCTGAGTACCGGCTCAATTTTGCTGCTGGCGGCTTTGGGGCTGGCGATCGTCTTTGGGCTGATGGGGGTGATCAACATGGCTCATGGTGAGCTGATGATGTTGGGAGCCTACACCACCTATGTCGTGCAAAATCTCTTCAAGCCGTTGGGTATATTTTCGCAGACTTACATTTTCTTTGCCCTGATTATGGCGTT